>JANXXG010000095.1 GCA_025350745.1 Chloroflexota bacterium
CGCGCGACGGCGAGCTGGTCGCCGGTTCGCTCCGCAGCGCGCGCGAGCACTCGCTCGAGCACGAGCTGCTCGATCCCGATGCCCTGCGCGACCGGCTGCCGCTGTTCCGCTTCGATCCGGAGTGGTGGGGGCTCGCCGAGACCGCGGCGGGCTACCTGCTCCCCGATCGCGCGATCGCGGCGCATCAGCGCCTCGCCGAGCGGCACGGAGCCGACCTTCGCTTCGAGGAGCGCGCCATGTCATGGGCCAGGGACGGCGACGGCGTGCGGGTGACGACCGATCGCGGGACGTACCGCGCGGCGAAGCTCGTCATTGCCGCCGGTGCCTGGAATGCCCGGCTGTTGCCCTGGCTCGCCCCGGTCCTCGAGGTCAAACGGGTCCCGCTGTTCTGGTTCGAGCCCGTCGCCGAGCGCGAGCAGCTGGCGGGGCTTCCGGTGTACGTCGTCGATTCGGAAGTCGGCCGACCGTGCTACGGCTTTCCGTACCTGGCCGATCAGGGACTGAAGATCGCGATGCTCGGCGCGGGGGCCTCCGCCGACCCGGATACCCTCGACCGCGAAACCCACCCCGACGACGAGGCCCCGATCCGCGCGTTCATCAGGCAACGGCTACCGGCGGCCGACGGACCGGTCAGGTCCTCGAAGATCTGCATGTACACCATGACGCCGGACGGCCACTTCATCGTCGACGTCGACGGTCCGGTGGCCTTTGCCTCAGCGTGCTCCGGCCACGGGTTCAAGTTCGCAAGTGTCATGGGCGAGATCCTCGCGGACCTCGCGCTGCATGGCCGGACCCCCCACCCCATCGGTTTCCTGTCCGCTGGGCGGTTCCCGCGGAGGCTGAGCTGAGGATGAGCCGAACCCAGGTCATCATCCGCCTCATCATCGCTGGACTGCTGCTCCTCTTCATCTACTTCAACCTGTTCACCGGGGGCCAGGGTCCGCGCTAGGTCGGTCGGCCGAGCCTCACACAGCTACGCCGAGCGGCGGGGATCGAGCGCGTCGCGCAGACCGTCGCCGATGTAGTTGACCGAGATCACCGTGAGGGAGATGAGCAGACCTGGGAAGATCGCGTAGTGCGGCGCCGTGTCGACGAACCCCTGAGCCTCGAAGAGGAGTCGGCCCCACGTGGGCTCATCGGGCGGAAAGCCGAGGCCGAGAAACGAGAGCGAGGACTCCGTGATGATCGCGCCACCGACGCCGATGGTCGCCGCGACGATCACCGGCCCGAGCGCGTTCGGCAGAATGTGCCGGAAAATGATGTTCCGATCCCGTACACCGACAGCATGCGCAGCGATGACGAACTCACGTTCTTTGAGCGTAAGGAACGCGCCGCGCACAAGACGCGCAACGCCCATCCAGTTGAGCAAGCCGACGAGAAGCACGATGAGCAGGAAGATCCCTCCTACCGGCCCCAGCAGCTGGCGGAGCGAGTCCCGGAACAACATGATGACCAGCAGCAGGAGGGGCAGTCCAGGAAGTGAAATGAACATGTCCGTGAGCCGCATCAGTGGACCGTCCGCTCGGCCAAAGAATCCGGCCAGCGAACCCACAGCCGTCCCGACGGTCATCGCCACGAGCACGGCCGCCACGCCCACGGCGGTCGAGATCCGTCCGCCGTACAGACACCGAGCGAGAAGGTCACGGCCGAGCTGGTCCGTACCGAACAGATGCGCGAGCGAGGGACCCTGAAGCGCGATCTTGAAATTGATGTCGTCTGCCGGTACGGCGTAGATGAACGGTCCGACGATGGTCGCGAATGCGATGAACCCGAGCAGACCGGAACCGGTCACCGCGAGGCGATGCCGCCGGAACTGGCGCCAGGCATCGCCCCACAGCGACCGGTGCTCGCGGACGATCACGAGTATCGGATCCGGGGATCGGCCGCCGCGTAGAGCACGTCGGCCACGAGATTGAAGAACACCACGAGGACCGCGAAGCTGAAGGTAACGGCCATGACGACCGGCGTGTCGGCATTCACGATCGAGAGGATGAGGAGCTGGCCGATGCCCGGGACCGAAAAGATCGATTCCGTGATCACCGCTCCGGTGAACACGCTCGGAAGGCCGAGAGCAACGAGCGTGATGACCGGGATCAAGCTGTTGCGCAGGACGTGGCGGCGGACGACCGCCGATTCGCGCAATCCTTTCGAACGCGCGGTGCGCGCGTAGTCCTGCGGCAGATTCTCGAGCATCTCCGCTCGCACGTAGCGCATGAGCGTGGCGGCATAGATGAACGTCAGGACCGCGATCGGCATGATCGACTGCCTGATCTGCTGCACGAGCGAACCGAAGTCGTGGACTGTGAGCGTCGAGTCATAGATGAATGGGAACCAGCGCAGCTGGACCGCGAAGATGAGGATCAGGATCAGGCCTGTAAAGAATGACGGGACCGAGAATCCAATGAATGCGAGCGTCGTCGCGACGTGGTCGAAGACCGAATATCGCTTCGTCGCCGTGAAGACGCCGAGTGGCACGGCGACGGCGATCCCGATCAGATAGGCAACGCCGACGACCGCGAGCGTATTCGGAAGACGTTGCAGGATCAGCTGCGTGACCGAGGAGCGTGTGGCGTAGGAGAAGCCGAGATCCCCTTGGAGGAGCTGGCCGAGCCAGTGGACGTAGCGCACCGGCATGGGCTGGCTTAACCCGAGGGAGTCGCGAACGCGCTGCCGGACCTCCTCGGGAACCTCCGGGTTGTTCGCGAACTGGGACAGCGGGTCACCCGGAGCGAGCGCCAGCACCGCGAAGATGATCACGCTGATCCCAAGGAGGGTCGGGATCGAAATGAGGAGCCGCCGCACGAGGTACCTAGCCACGGCGGCCCCTCATTTCGCGCTGGACGAGATCAGAAGACCCGCTACTTGCTCCAGTCAGCGATGTTCCAAAGGTCGCCTTCCCAAACGTTCGCGACCGGACCCTTCAGGTTCTTTGCTTTGCCCGATACCGGCCGGAGGAACGCGGCGATCGGGATGACCACGGCGTCCTTGATGAGGATGTCGTTCATTTGGACGAAGAGGTCTTTGCGCTTCGCCAGATCGGTCTCCTTGCTGAGCTGCACGAAGAGCGCGTCGTACGCGGGGTTCGAGTAGCGGTTGTAGTTGGTACCCCGCCATTGCGCGGCGCGGCCCTTGATGTTGTCGGTGGTGTACGCGCTCATGTAGATTTCCGGGTCGGGATCTCCATATCCGTTCCCATACTCCTGCACGTCGGCGAAGAATTTCGCGGAGGTGTCAGGGTTCGCCACATCGCTCGAGAAGAAGACGCCGGCCGGGATGGCCTTGAGCTCGACCTTCGCGCCCAGGGCTTCCCACGACTTCTTGATGACCTCCTGGACCTGCTGGCGGAAGCCCGCGACGGTGGTCTGATAGATCAGCTCCATTCGAACGCCGCCCTTGACCCGGACGCCGTCGGCGCCCTTGACCCACCCAGCGGTATCGAGAAGCTTCGCCGCGGCAGCCGGATCGTACTTGCAGACATCGAATGCGGCGGCGTTAGGGGAGCGCAGTGACGGTGGCTGGTTAAGGAGAGTGCAGGTCACATCGCCGGTGATCCCAGCCCAGATCTGGTCAGCGATCGACTTGCGATCGATCGCCATCGCGAAGGCCCGGCGCACGTTGACATCGTTGAAGAACGGATGCGGGTTCGATGCCTCCGAGCGGCCGTCTCCGGCGATCTTGGGGTTCGCGTAGTTCAGGTTGATCTGTTCGGTGCTCGCTCCGGGTGCGGCGACGTTGTCGCACTTGCTGCCGGCGGCGAGGAAGGGCCTGAGCTGATCGGCCGCGAGATTCAGTGACCAGCCGTAGTCGACGTCACCGGTCTGGCAGACTGCGCGCGCGGCGATCGTCGCGTCGGCG
>JANXXG010000089.1 GCA_025350745.1 Chloroflexota bacterium
CTACCTGCTCGTAGAATTCAACCGGATGGTGCCCGCCGAGATCGTGGCACGCGCGCTCACCGATGTCGCGGCGAAGCCGCTCCTCGCTCGCCTCATCAATTCAATTCAGTCGAGCATCCAGGGGTTGTCGCCGAGCACGACCGCTTCGACCTCGCTCGGACCAAGGTGGCCCGGAGCCCACACCGTGCGGCTCCTGCTGAGCGGGAGGCGCGTCACGTAGGTGACCTTCCCGAAGCGGTAGCCGTGCTGGTACAGAAAGGTCTTACCGTCGATCTCGATGAGTTGACGCCGATCTGTCGAGGCAGTGGGCACGTACCGAGACTATCGGAATGGAGCGTGCGGTCGCGAAGGCTACTGGTCGGGGGGAAGGCCGGGATCGCCCGGGTCCGCCGACAAGGACCCTTCGTCCCCGACTGCGGCGTCGTTCCCCGCGCCGGGAGTGGCGTTGGCGGTCGTTGTCGTGCCCCCGAGGAGCGACAGCACGACGATGGCTCCAAGGACGATCGCCCGAATGAGCTTCATGTCCCCACACTCCCCTGTCCACGAACCCCACCGTTCGGTATCGTGACCGACGATTATGCGGGCTGAACCAAAGGGGTCAATTGTCGGCGCGGTCGGCGCCGTTTCGGGCGGCGGGACGCTCGGCGAGCGCGTCCGTTCGGCCCGCCGCGAGGCCGGTCTCAGCCAGGCCCAGCTCGCCGGCGACGAGCTCACGAAGGGATTCATCAGCCAGATCGAGTCTGGGCTCGTGCGCCCGTCGATCCGATCGCTGCAGCACATCGCCTCTGCGCTCGGGCGTCCGCTCGACTACTTCATCGCGGACGAGCCCCTCGCCGCGACAAAGCGCGTCACTTTCCACCGCCTCGCGGCGGAAGCCGCGAGCGAGCGGCTCGACTGGCGCGCGGCGCAGGGAGCGTCCGAGGCTGGTCTCTCCGTCGCCGTCGATCCGGCCGAGCGCGCGTCGTTCCTGCGACTCCTCGCGAGCGCGGCACTCTACCTGGGCCGCCGCGAAGAGGCCTTTGACCGCGTGACCGAAGGGCTCGCCCTACTCGACGTGACGAAGCAGCCGCTCGATGTCGCGCGCCTGATCTACGTCCGTGGGCTCGCGTACGGCGACGCCGGCCAGCTCGTCGCATCGACCGAGGCTTTCGAGACCGTACGCGACATCGTCGAGCGTTACGAGATCATCGACCCGCGCCTCCGGGCGCGCGTGTCGGTGGCCCTCGGGACGGTCTACCGCCGGCTCGGGCGGACCACCAAGGCGATCGCGTCATACGAATCGGCGCTCGCCACCGCATCTCGCGCGAACGAGCTGAAGCTCGCGGCCCAGGGGTTCATGGGCATCGCCATCTCCCATTACGACGTCGGCGACCTCGACGCCGCGATCACCAGCTATGAGCGCGCGCTCGATCTCTTCGAGCGGGTCTCCGACACGAGCTTCGAGCTCCACGTGCGGCAGTCCCTCGCCTCGATCCATTTCCAGCAGGGCCGGGTCGATCAGGCGCGCGAGCTCGCGGACCGAACGATCGCCCGTGCCGATGAGGTCGGAGACGAGCACTGGGGTGCCGTCGCGCAGGTCGTTCGCGCGCGGGTCCTGCTGAGCGACGGCAAGGCCGACGACGCGAAGAAGCTCGCGGCACGCGCGGAGCGGGTCCTCGGCAAGGTCGGCGATCCGATCCAGCGCGCGCACGCGCTCCGCGTCGTCGCAGCTGCGAGCGAAGCCGCCGGCGATGTCGCCGAGGCCGACCGTGCGTTCCGCCAGGCGATCCAGCTGTTCTCGTCGATCGACGACCGTGCCGACCTTGCGGCCGCAGCGTCGGAGTACTCACAGATCCTCCGCGCCCGCGGCGCCATCGACGAGGCCTTCGAGATGTTGGAGCTCGCGCACCGCAGCCCCTAGCTACCATCGCTCGCGTGCCACGCGAGTACGCAGCCGAAGAGAACGCCCGGGTCGCCGACCTGCTCGACGAGATCGGCGATCTTCTCGAGCTGAAGGGCGAGAACGTCTTCCGCGCCGTCACGTATCGCGCGGCTGCGCGCGAGATACGCGATCTGCGTGAACCGATCCGCGCCGTCTATGAGGCCGGCAACCTTGCGACGATCCCCAAGGTCGGTTCGTCCGTCGGCGAGGCGATCGCGCAGTACCTGCAGGGCGGTAAGGCCAAGCGCCACGAGGAGCTCAAGGCCGCGGTGCCCGAAGGCCTGCTGACGCTGCTCAGCGTGAAGGGCGTCGGCCCCGCGACCGCACGGGCCATCTACCAGCATCTCAAGATCACGACGGTCGACGAGCTCGAACAGGCCGCGAAAGCCGGTCGCCTTCGGGAGCTGCCGAAGATCCAGGCGAAGACCGAGGAGAACATCATCAAGTCGATCGCCTCGCTCCGGCAGCGCACCGGCCGGTCGATCATCAGCCACGCCCGGGTCGCGGCCGATCGGATGGTCGCGCATCTCCGCCAGCACGCGTCGATCTCGGAGATCTCGGTTTGCGGCAGCCTGCGCCGATGGAAGGAGACGATCGGGGACATCGATCTGCTGGTCGCGAGCGACGATGCGGCACCGATCATGACCGCGTTCACCATCGCTCCGAACGTCGAGCGGGTCCTCGCCCACGGGGAGACGAAGTCGTCGGTCATCGTGGAGCGCGGACTGCAGATCGACCTCCGCGTGGTGCCTGCGGCGGCGTTCGGGGCCGCGCTCCTCTATTTCACCGGCTCGAAGGAGCACAACGTCCGGCTGCGGGGCTATGCCCTGCGGAAGAAGCTGACGCTCAACGAGTACGGCCTCTATCGCGTCGGGGAGGAGAAGGGGACGCCGGTCGCCTCACGGACCGAAGAGGAGATCTATGCGGCCCTGGGCATGGACTGGATCGCGCCTGAGCTTCGCGAGGACCACGGCGAGATCGACGCGGCATTGGCCCATACCCTGCCCGCGCTGGTGCGCGTGCAGGACCTGAGGGGCGATCTGCACACGCACTCGGACTGGACCGACGGCCGCGACACCCTGCGGGCCATGGTCACGCGGGCTCGCGACAAGGGCTACGCGTACGTCGCCGTGACCGACCACTCGGTCGGCCTCGGGATGACGAACGGCCTCAACCTCGAGCGGATCGCCGCGCGAAGCAAGGAGATCGCGAAGCTGAACGCGGAGCTCGCCCCGTTCCGCGTGCTCATTGGGACGGAGCTCGAGATCCGGGCCGATGGGCGGCTGGATTACCCCGACGATGTGCTCGCGGGCTTCGAGATCGTCACCGCGTCGATCCACTCGTCGTTCGATCAGCCGCGCGCGCAGATCACCCAGCGGCTCGTCGGCGCCATGCAGCACCCCCTCGTGACCGCCATCTCGCATCCCACCGGCCGGCTGCTCGAGCGTCGCGACCCATACGACGTCGACATGGATGCGCTCATCGACGCCGCGGTGAAGACCGGCACGAGGCTCGAGGTGAATGGCGGGCCGGAGCGGCTCGATCTTCCGGATTGGGCGGTCCGCAAGGCGATGGAGAAGGGCGCGACGCTCGTCATCGACTCGGACGCCCACGCTGTGGAGGAGCTCGAGTGGACGGAGTACGGCGCGGCGACCGCGCGTCGCGGTTGGGCGACCGCGGACCGCGTCAACAACACGCGTGATCTCGAGTCGGTACTGAGGCGCAAGGTCACGTGACGCCTGAGGGCTAGCGCCGCCGGCGCTTCGTCTTCGGGAGGTATTTCGCGCGGCGCTGCTCGCGCAGCCAGGCGGCCTCGAGCGGGGGCACGTACACGAGGTAGAGGTAGACGTCCGCGGCCGCGGCGAGGGCGAAGAAGATCACCGTGAGGAGGAATGGCGCTTTCGCGATGAAGAGCACGGCGATGATGATGATCGCGAGCGCGTTGAACCAGAATGCCCACGGCCGGACCGTGTGCTCGGCGGGGGCGATGCCGCGCACGGGCAGGTAGTACCAAACGATGTTCGCGATGAGGGCAAGCACGAGCGCTATCACCGCCGGCCAGTAGAACCGGGACTCGGTGTTGAAGGGCTCGATGAAGCGGTGGGCGAAATGCCCCAAATCGATAGGCACGGGCTACCTATACTAGCCGCGCAAACCCCGGCGATGCCTTTTGATGGAGACGCATGCGCGCACTTCTTTCCGTTGATGACAAAACCGGTCTCGTCGCGCTCGCGCGCGGTCTGCAGGATCTCGGATGGGAGCTGGTCGCGACCGACGGCACCCGTGCGGCACTGGCAGCCGAGGGCATCACCACCCGCTCGGTAGAAGACCTCACCGGGTCTCCAGCGATCCTCGACGGGCGTGTGAAGACGCTGCATCCCAAGGTCCATGGCGCGATCCTTGCCCGCCGGTCCAACGAGAAGCACATGGGTGAGCTCAAGGCCCAGGGCATCGAGCCCATCGACCTCGTCGCCTCGAATCTCTACCCGTTCCGCGAGGCCGCGGCGTTCGGCGTATCCGGTGACGCGCTTCTGGAGAAGATCGACGTCGGCGGCGTCACGCTGCTCCGCGCCGCCGCGAAGAATCACGCTGACGTGATCGTCCTATCGCGCCCGGAGCGCTACGGGCCGGTCCTCGAGGAGCTCCGCGAACGCGGCTCCGTCTCCGTCGAGACACGCCGGCAGCTTGCGGCAGAGGCGTTCTCGCACACCGCTGCGTATGACGCGGCGATCGCGGCGCAGGTCGCGACCGACGCCGGCGTGCAGTTCCCCGACGAGATGACGCTATCGCTCCGCAAGGTCCGCGACCTCCGCTACGGCGAGA
>JANXXG010000107.1 GCA_025350745.1 Chloroflexota bacterium
GGATCCGCGTGAGCATGTCGCCCACCGGGTCGTTCACGGTGACGCCGCGGGGACTGCGGGCCTTGGGTACGATCACCCGGCGCGGGCGCGGCGCCTCGCCGCCGGCCTCGCTCCGCTCGAAGCGCGGGGCGTCCGCCGGACGCTGCGGTGGCTGGACCGGATTGACCGGATTCGTGGGGGTCACTTCTGTCGTCATGAGATCACCAGCTCGACTTCGTCACGCCGGGCAGCTCGCCGACGAGCGCGCGCTCGCGGAAGCAGATCCGGCAGAGTCCGAATTTGCGCATGTATCCCCGGGCCCGGCCACACACCAGGCATCGGTGATAGCCCTGCGTCTTGAACTTCGGCTCCTTCTGTGACTTGAGGATGAGGCTGAGCTTCGCCAATTAGCTACCCCCTTGAGCGGTGCGGAACGGCATGCCGAGCGACTTCAGCAGCGCGCGGCCTTCTTCGTCCGTCTTCGCGGTGTCACGATCGTGATCTCGAGCCCGCGCAGCCGGTCGATCTTGTCGTACTCGATCTCCGGGAACACGAGCTGCTCCTTGAGGCCGAGCGAGTAATTGCCGCGGCCGTCGAAGCTGCGTTCCGGGATGCCTTGGAAGTCGCGGATCCGCGGGAGGGCGACCGTGACGAGCTTCTCGAAGAAGTGCCACATTCGCGGCCCGCGCAGGGTCACCTTGAGGCCGATCGGCATGCCGACCCGCAGCCGGAAGTTCGAGATCGCCTTGCGCGACTTCGTCACGACGGGCCGCTGACCGGTGATCATTGCGAGGTCGTTCGAGGCGGCGTCCATCGTCTTCGCATTCCCGATGGACTCGCCCATCCCGATGTTCAGGACGATCTTGTCCAGGCGAGGGACCTGCATGACGTTGGCGTAGCTGAACTGCTTGCGCAGCTCGTCCTTCACGGCCTTCTCGTACCGCTCGCGCAGGACGCTCACCACCTTCGGCATGGCACCGTCCGACGTCGCCTGCGGCGCGGCGGTCGTGGACTTCCGTTTCGAGGGTGACGTCTTCCGGGGTGCTTTGACTTCGGTCGTCATCAGTCCTTCCCCTCGCTCGCCAGAGCCTGGCCGCAGACCTTGCAGAAGCGCTCCTTGGTGTCGCCGTCGATGCGATTGCCGACCCGCGCCGGCTTGTTGCAATGCGGGCAGAGGAGCATGACCTTCCCGACGGAGAGCGGGACGAGCTGTTCGATGATCCCGCCTTTCACGTTCTTGTTCGGGTTCGCCTTCGTATGGCGTTTCGCCGTATTCACGCCGGTCACGACCACAGCGGAGGTGCGGGGGTGCACTTCCTGCACCTTGCCACGCTTGCCGCGATCTTTGCCTGCGAGCACGACGACCTCGTCGCCACGCCTGATCTTGGTCGGCATCTAGAGGACCTCCGGTGCGAGGGAAACGATCTTCATGAAGTTCCGCTCGCGGAGCTCGCGGGCGACCGGTCCGAAGATGCGGGTGCCGCGCGGCTGGTTCTGCGGGGTGAGGAGCACGGCGGCGTTGTCGTCGAAGCGGATGAGCGAGCCATCGGCGCGCCGCATCTCCTTCGTCTGACGGACGACCACGGCCCGCACAACGTCACCCTTCTTCACCTGGGCATTCGGGATGGCCTGCTTCACCGCGGCGATGAACACATCGCCGATCGAAGCGCTGGTGCCGGTCGAGCTGCCCAGCACGCGGATCACCGAGAGCTCACGCGCTCCGGTGTTATCCGCGCAGCGGACGCGGGTGTACGGGCGGATCATTCGGCGGTCTCCGGAGCGGCGACCGCGGCCGGTGCCGCTTCGCGCTGCGGACTGAGGATGTCCGTCACTCCCTCGGCCTGCTCGAGGTACTTCTCGACGTCGGCGACACGCGGCGCTGCTGCACCGGCCTCACCTGCCCGCGACAGGACCTCGATGACCTGCCAGTGCTTCGTGGCACTGAACGGCCGGCTCTCCTGGATGCGCACGAGGTCGCCTGCCCGGACATCGCCGGCCGCATCGTGGGCCGCGTACTTCTTCCGGAGGCGGATCACCTTCTTGTACAGCGGGTGCTCGCGCATCCGCTCGATGACCACCGTCACGGTATGGGGCTGCTTCGCCGATGTGACGAGCCCGACGCGGGTGCGCCGGTGCGACCGGCGCCACGAATGGGCCGGAGCGTCCGCAGCGGATCCGCTGGCGCTCGCCGCGGCGCGGCGCAGCGGACGGGCACGCTTGATCGGCACCGACGCCGCCGGGCGGCTCGACACCGCCGGCTTGGCGGCAACGGACTTGGCCGTCGTCTTCCTGGCCGCGGCCGCCTTGGGCGTGCTGGTCTTCGCGACGGCCTTGGCCGTGGCAGGCTTCTTGTCGGCCGCAGCCGCTTTCGCAGCCGGCTTCACCGAGGTCTTCTTGTCAGCTTTGTCGGCCGTCACGGCCTTCTTCGCTGTCGTCTTCTTGCTAGCCGCGGGCGCTTTCTCAGCCATTCGTCGCCTCAGTCTTTCGTTCGTCCATCACGGTCAAAACGCGCGCAATGCGCTTCCTCGTGGCCGGTAGGCCCCGATAGTTCTTCAGCTGGCGGGTGGCCAGCTGGAACCGGAGGTTGAAGAGCTCCTCCTTCGCGTTCTTGAGCTCGTCGGTGAGCTCGGTATCAGACAGCCGCCGCATGTTCTTCAGTTGCACTGCTTCCAACCTCCGCGGTCTCACGGGTCAGGAACTTCGTCCTGATCGGGAGCTTGTACGACGCGAGCCGCATCGCCTCTTTCGCGAGTCCAGGTTCGACACCGGCCAGCTCGAACAGGATCCGGCCGGGCTTGACGACCGCCACCCAATGGTCGGGCGCGCCCTTTCCGGAGCCCATCCGCACTTCGGCGGGCTTCTTCGTGACCGGCTTGTCCGGGAATATCCGGATCCAGACCTTTCCCCCACGCTTCAGGTGGTGGACGATCGCGCGACGAGCGGCCTCGATCTGGCGGGCGGTCATCCAGCAGGGCTCCTGCGCCTGGAGGGCGTAGTCGCCGAACGCGATGAACGCGCCGCCCGAGGCGGTGCCCTTCATCCGGCCGCGCTGGAACTTCCGGTGCTTGAGCCGCTTGGGCTGCAGCATCAGGCCGCTCCCACCGGGCCGGCCGGTGCCGGGATGGTGGTCAGCGGCGCTGTCGGCGCCGGGGCGCTCGGACCGGTGGGCGCGCCCATCGCAGCGGGCCGTGCGGCCGCCGCCGGCGCGTTCTGCGAGACCTGACGCGGAGCCGGCTCGATGTCGCCGCGATAGACCCAGGCCTTCACGCCGATCGTGCCGTACGTCGTCTTGGCGATCGCGCGACCGAACTCGATGTCCGCCCGGAGCGTGTGCAGCGGGACACGACCTTCGCGCTCCCACTCGCGACGGGACATCTCGGCACCGCCGAGGCGACCGGCGACCGCTACGCGGACACCTTTCGCGCCGGCCTTCATCGACCGTGACACGGTCTGCTTCAGCACCTTGCGGAACGAGACCCGCCGCTCGAGCTGCTGGGCAACGTTCTCGGCGATGAGGTTCGCGTCGAGCTCCGGGTAGCGGATCTCGAAGATGTTGACCTTCACGGCCTTGCCCGTGGCCTTGCCGAGGGCCTGACGGAGCTCCTCGACCTTCGCGCCGCCCTTGCCGATGACGACGCCGGGCTTCGCGGTCTGGATCGTCACCGTGACCTGGTTGGTCGAGCGCTCGATGTCGATGCGCGCGATCGCGGCGTCACGCAGACGGCCGCGGATGGTCGACCGGATCGAGATGTCCTCTTTGAGGAGGATCCGATAGTTCTTCGCCTCGGCGAACCATTTCGCGTTCCAGGTCTTCGTGAATCCCAACCGATAGCCGATCGGGTGGACCTTCTGTCCCATGTGCTAAGACTCCTTCTCGTCGACGACCACGGTGATGTGGCTCGTGCGATGCAGCTTCACGTCGCGGCGGCCGCGACCACGCATCCAGATGCGCTTCATCCGCGGGCCCTCGTCGGCGGTCGCGCGCTTCACATACAGGTTCTCGAGGGTCAGGTTGAAGTTGTTCTCGGCGTTCGCGACCGCGGACCGGACCACCCGGCCGATCGTGAGCGCAGAGCCCTTCGGCAGATGCTCGAGCAGCGCGATCGCCTCCTCGGCCGACTTCCCCTTGATGAGGTCGGTCACGAGGCGCGCCTTACGGGGCGACACCCGCTGGAACGTCGCGCTCGCCTTCACTTCCACGGCTATGACCCCGCCTTCACGGTCGTGGCCGTCTCCGCGGCTGCGCCGCGCCCGTGCCCCTTGAAGGTGCGTGTCGCGGCGAACTCGCCGAGCTTGTGACCGACCATGTTCTCGGTGATGAACACCGGGACATGACGCCGGCCGTCGTGGACCGCGATGGTGTGGCCGACCATCATCGGCAGGATCATCGACGGGCGCGACCAGGTCTTGATGACCTTCTTCTCGTTGCGCGAGTTGAGGGCCTCGATCTTCTTCTTCAGGGACGCCTCAATGAAGGGTCCCTTCTTGATGGAACGGCTCATCTCAGCTCCAGCTTCGCTGGAGCGTGCCCCAGCGGACGGGACTCGCTCGCCCCGGCAAAGCCGTGGCTCACTCGCGCCTTCATTACTTGCCCCTCTTCTTCTGCGGCTTGATCACGAAGCGATCGGTCTTCGGGTTCCGGCGCGTCTTCAGGCCCATCGCGGGCTTGCCCCACGGGGTCTGGGCCATGCCACCGACGGGCGACTTCGCCTCACCACCACCGTGCGGGTGGTCCCGCGGCGACATGACGACGCCACGCACCTGCGGACGGCGGCCCATGTGCCGCTTGTGACCGGCGCCGCCGATCTTCTGGTTCTCGTGCTCGATGTTGCCGACCTGGCCGATCGTCGCGCGGCAGCGGACATGGATGATCCGGATGGTCCCTGAGGGCAGGCGGACCTGGGCGTAGTCGCCCTCCTTGGCGACGAGCTGCGCCACACCGCCCGCGGAGCGCACCAGCTGCGCGCCGCGGCCCGGCTGGAGCTCGACCCCGTGGATCTGCGTCCCGGTCGGGATGTTCTCGAGGGGCATGCAGTTCCCGAGGCGGGCCTCAGCGTCTGGACCGGAGATGACGGAGTCGCCGATCTTGAGGTCGAGGGGCGCAAGGATGTAGCGCTTCTCCCCGTCCTTGTAGACGAGCAGTGCGAGACGGCACGAGCGGTTCGGGTCGTACTCGATCGCCGTCACCTTCGCGGGGATGCCGTCCTTGTTCCGTTTGAAGTCGACGATGCGATAGCGGCGCTTCTCTCCGCCGCCGCGGTAGCGCATCGTGATGCGGCCCTGCTGATTGCGGCCGCCGGTGCGGTCCTTCGATTCGGTCAGGCTCTTCTCCGCGGGCTTCTTGGTGATCTCCTCGAAGTTCGCGGTCTGCCGATAGCGCCGGACCGGGGTGTATGGCTTGGATTTCTTCAGTGCCATCGTTAGACCCCTTCCACGAAGTAGCGCTCGATCCGCTGGCCCTCGGCCAGCGTCACCACGGCCTTCTTCCAGTCGGACTGCTTGCCGACGCGCTTGCCGACCTTCCGGACCTTGCCCTTGACGGTCAGAGTGTTCACCGCGACGACGTCGACCTTGAACGACTCGGCGACCGCCTGGGCGATCTCCTGCTTCGTCGCGGCCTTCGCGACCGCGAACGTGTAGCGGCCGCTGTTCGTGCCGGTCATGGACTTCTCGGTGATGATCGGGCGGACGAGGACGAGATCACCTCTCATGCGGACACCACCTTCTCGCGGCCGGCATTGACGTTCGCGCGCTCCGCGAGCAGCACGAGCGCGGGACGTGACACGAGCAGGGTCTCCGCACCGATGACATCGCTGAGTCGGAGCGAGCCGACGCTGCGCAGCTCGACATCGGTGAGGTTCGCGATGGCGCGACCGTGACCCTCGTTGAACTCGGCGCCGACGATGATCGTCTTACCGGTGTCCCCGATGCGCGCGAGCCAGTCGTAGACCTCGCGCGAGCGCGGACGCTCGGAGAGTCCGCCGATCTCGTCATACACGAGGACCCGGCCCTGTCCGACCTGTGCGGCGAACGCCTCGCCGAACGCGGCCTTGCGCATGCGCTCCGGGATCCGCTGCCAGTAGGTGCGGCCGTTCGGACCGAACACGACGCCACCATGGCGCCACTGCGGGGCGCGGGTCGAACCCTGACGGGCCCGGCCGGTGCCCTTCTGCTTCCACGGCTTCGCGCCGCCACCGGCGACGCGCGAGCGGTTCTTCGTTGCGGCGGTGCCAAGACGCGCGTTCGCGCGCTCGGCCTGGAATGCCTGGAACAACACGCCCTTGCGCGTCCTGGCCGTTCCGAGGGCCTTCGGCAGCTCGACCGATCCGGACGAGCTCCCGTCCGCCGCGATGACCGGCGCGTGGCCGGCCGGCGCCGTCGGGAGCGGCTTGGGCTCGATCTTCTCGCGCGGCTCTCGCGTCGGCAGCGCCGGCCGCGGCTGCGGACGCGGAGCAACGGCGCGCGTCGCGGGACGCGCGACGGCCTTGGTCTTCGCAGGGGCGATGCTCTTCCCACCCGCGGCCGCGGTCACTTTCTTGACCGCCTTCGCGGCGGGCTTGGCGGCCTTAGCGACGGCCTTCTTGACGGTCTTCTTCTCAGCCATCAGGCCTTCCTCACCATGACGATGCCATTGCGTGCGCCCGGGACCGCTCCCGCGATGATGAGGAGGCTCCGGTCCGCGTCCGCGCGGAGGATCTCGAGGTTCTTGACGGTGATCCGCGCCGCACCCTGGTGGGCGGCCATGCGCAGGCCCTTCCACACGCGTCCGGGCGTCGTGCCGGAGCCGACCGAGCCCTGACGACGCAGATGGTCGGAGCCGTGCGACTTCGGCCCACGAGAGAAGTGGTGCAGGTGGACCGGACCCTGGAAGCCCTTGCCTTTCGACACGCCGACGACGTCGACCTTGTCACCAGGCTGGAAGCGCTCGACACCGATCGCCTGGCCGGTCTTGAAGCCCTCGACGGAATCGAGGCGGATCTCGCGGAGGTTCGCAAGGACCGCGCCGGACGCCTTGAGGTGTCCGAGGCGGGCCTTCTGCATCTTCTTCTTGTCGACGGCGCCATACCCGATCTGGATCGCGAGGTAGCCATCGCGCTCCTTGGTCATGACGGCGGTCACGATGTTCGGCTCCGCCGCGATGACCGTGGCGGCGACAGCCGACCCGTCCGGGCGGAAGTGCTGGAGCATGCCGAGCTTGCGGCCGAGCATGAGCGGCTTGGCCATGTCGGGCGCCTGCTCGCCGCGCGGCGTCTCGTCGCCACGGGGCTGCTCCTGCTCGACTTCGTTCGTCTCGGTGGTGGTCTCGTCGGTCATTTCCGTCCTACCTGCGATTTAGAGCTTGATCTCGATGTCGACGCCCGCGGGAAGGTTGAGCTTCATCAACGCGTCGACCGTCTTCTGCGATGGATCGTTGATATCGATGAGGCGCTTGTGCGTGCGGATCTCGAACTGGTCTCGGGAGTCCTTGTAGATGAACGGGCTGCGGATCACGGTGAACTTCTCGATCCGCGTGGGCAGCGGGACAGGACCGGTCACGGTGGACCCGGTGCGCTGCGCGGTCTCGACGATCTGCGCCGCGGACTGGTCGATGAGCTTGTGGTCGTAGGCCTTGAGCCGGATCCGGATCCGCTGCTTTGCCATCTACTGCGTGCCGCCCGTTCTGTTCATTCTTCTTATTCCAGGATCTTCGTGACGACGCCCGCACCGACGGTCTTGCCGCCCTCGCGGATGGCGAACCGGAGGCCCTCTTCGAGGGCGATCGGGGTGATCAGGGTGACCGTGAGGTTGGTGTTGTCGCCGGGCATGACCATCTCGACGCCCTGCTGGAGCTCGGCTGACCCGGTCACGTCGGTGGTCCGGATGTAGAACTGGGGCCGGTAGCCGTTGAAGAACGGGGTGTGCCGGCCGCCTTCCTCCTTGGCCAGGACGTAGACCTCGGCCATGAACTTGGTGTGCGGCTTGACCGAGCCCGGCTTGGCGATGACCTGGCCGCGCTCGATGTCCTCGCGCTCGATCCCGCGCAGGAGCAGCCCGACGTTGTCGCCGGCCTCGCCCTGGTCCAGGAGCTTGCGGAACATCTCGACCCCGGTGACCACGACCTTGCGGGCGTCGCGGATCCCGAGGATCTCGACCTCTTCGCCGACCTTGACGATGCCCCGCTCGACCCGGCCGGTGGCCACGGTCCCGCGGCCCTTGATCCCGAAGACGTCCTCGATCGGCATCAGGAACGGCTTGTCCTTGGCTCGGACGGGGGTCGGGATATAGGAGTCGACCTTGTCCATCAGCTCGAAGATCGGCTTGTACGCCGGGTCCTCGGCGTTCATCGGCCCTTCGAGGGCCTTGAGCGCCGATCCGCGGATGATCGGGATCTCCTCGCCGGGGAACCCGTACTTGGAGAGCAGCTCGCGGACCTCCAGCTCGACCAGCTCCAGGAGCTCCTCGTCGTCGACCATGTCGACCTTGTTGAGGAACACCACCATCGAGGGGACCTCGACCTGCTTGGCCAACAGGATGTGCTCGCGGGTCTGGGGCATCGGGCCGTCGGCTGCGGAGACCACCAGGATCGCGCCGTCCATCTGGGCAGCCCCGGTGATCATGTTCTTGATGTAGTCGGCATGTCCGGGGCAGTCGACGTGGGCGTAATGGCGGTTGGCGGTCTCGTACTCGACGTGGGCGATCGAGATGGTGATCCCGCGCTCCTTCTCTTCAGGGGCGTTGTCGATCGTGTCGAAGGCCCGGAACTCGGCCCCGCCGCGCAGCGAGAGGGTCTTGGTGATCGCCGCGGTGAGCGTGGTCTTGCCGTGGTCGATGTGCCCGATCGTCCCGACGTTCACGTGCGGCTTATTGCGCTCGAACTTCTTCTTCGCCATTTCCTAAGCCCCCCTACTTGCCTTTGGTGATCTCGGCCGCGATGCTCGCCGGCAGCACTTCGTAGTGGTCGAATTCCATCGAATACACACCACGACCTTCGGTCGCTGACCGCAGATCGGTCGCGTACCCGAACATCGTGGCGAGCGGGACCATCGCGTTGATGACCCGCGCGTTGCCCCGATCGGTCATCCCGTTGATCTGACCGCGCCTCGAGTTGAGGTCGCCGATGATGTTGCCCATGAACTCTTCGGGCACGACGACCTCGACCTTCATGACCGGCTCGACGATGACCGGCCCGGCCTTCGGCACGGCGGCCTTGAGGGCCATCGAGCCGGCGATCTTGAAGGCCATCTCGTTGGAGTCCACTTCGTGCTGCGAGCCGTCGGTGACGATCGCCTTGATGTCGACCATCGGGTAACCGGCGATGATGCCGTTCGCGAGCGCCTCGCGGATGCCCTGCTCGATGGCCTTCGCCCACTCCTTCGAGAGGCTCGTGCCCTTGACCTTCCACTCGAACTCGAAGCCCGCTCCGCGCTCGAGCGGCTCGAAGTCGGCGACGACGTGGCCGTACTGGCCCTTGCCACCCGACTGCTTCACGTACTTGCCCTCGCCCTCGGCGGCCTTGCTGATGGCCTCGCGGTAGGCGACTTGCGGTCGGCCGACGTTCGCGGCGACCTTGAACTCGCGGAACATGCGGTCGACGAGCACCTCGAGGTGCAGCTCACCCATCCCGGAGATGAGGGTCTGGCCGGAGTCGGGATCCGTCTTCACCTGGAAGGTGGGGTCCTCCTCGGCGAGGCGGGCGAGTGCGAGCGACATCTTCTCTTCGTCGGCCTTGGTCTTCGGCTCGACGGCGATCTGGATGACCGGCTCGGGGAACTTGATCGTCTCGAGGATGATCGGCTTGTCCGGGTCGCAGAGCGTGTCGCCGGTGAAGGTCTGCTTCAGGCCGATCGCGCCGGCGATCTCGCCCGCGCCCACCTGCTCGACGTCCTCGCGGTGGTCGGCGTGCAGCAGGACGATGCGCGAAATGCGCTCCCGCTTGTCCTTGGTGGCGTTGTAGACGGTGTCACCGGCGTGCACGACGCCCGAGTAGACCCGGAAGAAGGCGAGCTTCCCGCTGAACGGGTCAGCCGCGATCTTGAATGCGAGCGCGCTGAAC
>JANXXG010000122.1 GCA_025350745.1 Chloroflexota bacterium
CCGAATCCGGTCGGATCGCGCGTCCCGAGAAGCTGGGTGTACGCGACATTTCCGTCTGGCGACCATGCGGGGAACGGCCCCGCCGAGTCCTGCTGATCGCTGACGCGTTGGCTGATCCCGGTCACGTCGGTCACGAAGACCGCGCCTTGGACCGTGTTCGCCAGGACGTCGAAGTACAGGATCCGATCTCCCCGCGGTGACCACTGCGGGACCGCGAACCCTCCGATCCGGCGCAGCGAGGCGGCGTCCGTCTGGAGGCGGCGAACGAGGTGGATCTCGCCCGCCGTGTCGGTCACCCAGATGAGACCGTGCAGCGCGAACGTGTAGCGGGCCGTCGGCCCGGCTGGCGCCGGCGATGTCCCGGATCGGGTCAGCGAGACGGTCCGGGGATACCAGGCATCCGGCTGTGCGACGTCGCTCAGCAGCAGCACCGGCTGAGCCGGCTGCGCGACGTCGTAGCGGAAGATCCGGTTCGCGTTCACCCCGATCGCGGTCCGCCGGTCAGCCGAGAACGCGACGCGGTCGATCACCCCGCTGATCGTGGTGATCGGCTGCTGCGTCTGTGACAGGAATGCCAGCGACGTGCTCGCGCCCTGATGGACAAGGAACTGACCGTCGGGCCAGCGACCGGCGAGCCGCACGTCGTCGTACTGCCGCGTCGTCTCCTGCCGGACGTCCCCTCCGTCCACGGTCATGCTCCAGATCCGCGCCTGGGCCGCGTTCACGACCGGCACGGACTGATCGCGCACGGTCGGCGCGATCTGACCGGAGAGGAAATACAGCCTGCCGTCGTCCGCGATGATGGGGGAGGTCGCCGACAGCCCGGTGAGCGGGCGGAGCCCCGTCCCGTCCGAGCGGATCACCCCGATGAGCCCCTCTTGGGTGTGGATCAAGAGCTCGGTCGGCGAGATCCACTGAGAGAGGAATCCGTTCGTGGCGGACGTGATCTTGCGCCAGGCCCCACCCGTCGCTGCCGCGACATAGACGTCCGCGCCACCGAAGCCGGTCGCCGTACGAAGCGTCGACGCGATCGATCGCCCGTCCGTGGACCACTCGAGATCGATGAGCCGGGCACCGCTCTGGGTGATCGCTGCAGGGAGCGGGACGTCCGAACGCGACCCGTCGAGGCGGATCACGACGACACCCTGCCCACGGTCGAGATACGCGACCGCATTGCCATCCGGCGACCAGCGCGTCGTGCCGACCCGGCTCAGGAGGTCGATCGTCGCCAGCGACCGGCGCTGCGAGCCGTCGATGTTCGCCACCCACAGCGTGCTGCTGTTGCCATCGGGCCGCCAGTACGCGATGTGCCCGTTGGGCGAGAGCTCGATCGGTGCCCGTGTGGCTTGGGCCGTCGGCGTGGGATCGGCGAGCTCGCGTGGCTCGAGCAGGCCACCCGAAGCGAGCGCGGCTCCCAGCACCGTCATCGACACGACGACTACGAGCGCCGCGCTGATGCGGTAGGGCGCAAGGGATCGATGCATATCGCCATAATCCGCCACGCGTGGACGCAGCGTTGGTGGGCGAGTTCCTCCTGTCCCTGGCCGATCGGAACGATGACGAGCGGACGGTCCCGCGCATGCGCGCGTACCTCGAGGCGCTGGGCCGTCCGGACGTGCGCTATCTGGTCGGGATCGTTCGTGGCAGTGGCGCCGAGACGGTCGCGCGCTACGCGAGAGCGGTCCTCGCAGCCGCCGGGGCGTCGGTCCAGGGCTCTGACGACCTGCTCGACGAGCAGCTCCTGGCCCGATCCGGGACAGCGGTGGCCGCGATCGCGTATCAGCTCGCGTCGACGCGGCGGGATCTGGGTGAGGTCTCGCGTCGCGAGGCCGAGGCGCTCCTGCGATTCGTTGCGGCCGCCGAGGCGAACCGGCGCGTGCTCTTGATGACCGACGGGGCGATCGCGCCGTTCGCGCCGTTGAACGGGGTCGGGCCCGACGTCGTCGCGGTCGCCGGCGCGCCGCACGATCTGGCCCGGGCGATCGCCGACGTGCCGAGCGGCAGGCTCGCGGTGCTCTCGCCCCGCGATCCGGAGGGGGTCGCCGACGTCGAACGCCAGGCGCGCGCCCGAGAGGTGACCCTCGTCGTGGGCGGGCGCGACTTCACGGTCGGACCGGCGCAGGTCACGATGGACCTCATGGTCGGGGACGAGCGCTATCCGGAGCTGGCCCTCGGGGCGGGGGACGACCCGCAGCTTGCCGCGACCGGGATCGTCACGGCCCTCGCCCTCGGCGCGTTCGGGGTGCGGATGCGGCCCGAATGGGTCGAGACCGGCGCGCGCCGCGCGGCGGCGCGAGAATTGGAGCGGTGACCCCGCTCGACGCGGCAAAGACCTTCATGGCGGCGCTCGAAGCGAGCGACCCCGAGAAGGCCGCATCCGTCTGCAGCGACGATGTCACGATCGTGCTCCCCGGTGGCGAGACCGAGCTCCAGGGAAAGGACGCGGCGAAGCGGCTCATTCGCGTCGCGCCGCCATTCATCCGGCTCGTCCGTGACGAAGAGCTCCATGGCAACACCGTCATCCTTCGCGGCCTCACGAGATCACCCGGTCACTTCGCCAACTTCACGACCTGGACCTTCGAGACCGACGGGGAGCGGATCGTGCACGTGTCCTTCGCCTGGCGGCCGGCGAACTAGCAGCGGTCCCGGTTCAGGATCCGACGTAGCGGAACGACCGCGGGATCGTCTCCAGCCCGAAGTCGCTGAGCGGACGAGGCGACCGGTAGCGTCGTGGCTTGCTCACCGGCAGCGCCCAGCCCTGCGCGGACCGGCGGGTGGGTGCGCCCAGCTCGCATTCGCCGACGATCGCGCGCTCCTCGATGACCGCGAGGTAGGCGCGTGCGGGCAGTCGCTTGGGCGGGAGCGTGCGGTGCTCGAAGCGGGCTTTGCCGTCAAGAATGGCGTCGGCGTGCTCGGCGCGGATCGCGAGGACGATGGCATCGGACATGGCGATCCTCCAGATGTGCTCAGGACTGAGGATCGGACCGCCCTTGCGTCAGTCCAGCTGGAGTCGGGCGAGCGCGGCGTATGCGGGAGACCGCTCGCGAAGGCGGCGGACGATCGAGCGCAGGTCGCCTGGCCGGATCCCGGTGAAGAACGAGGTCATCTCCTGCAGGTACTGCGTCTCGAGGCGCGCCCGGGAAACGTCGTCCGGCGTCTCGTCGGCGGCGACGGCAAGGACCTGGACGATCGCCATGACCGGCGTGCCCTGCGAGACGAACGAGTGCCCGATATCGCCGTGCGCGAGATTCGCCAGGAACGAGATGTACTGCTCGGGTAGCGGCCGGTCGAGATCGATGCTGAAGAGGCTTGCGGCCTGCGCGCGCGCCTCCGCGTAGGTCATGAGGCCGTCCTTGGTGAGATCGTCGATCTTGATGTCGATCGGATTGCCGGGCATCAGCCGGATCAGGAAGAACGTGATGCTCGTCGTGATGAACACCGTGATGAACGCCTTGAGGGTCGTTTAAACGATCGGGTGCCGCCACTGCCCGAGGAGCCGGCGCGCCCGCCGCGACGACGACGTCGTCGGGAACTGCTGCGCGACCAGCTTCATGTCCGCGGGGGTCGTGCTCACGCTGGCATCCTACGGCGCGTCGTCGTCGTTACCACCATCGCTCGCGCGGCGTCAGGCCGAGCGCCGTGCGCGCCGCACCCGCGAGCGCGAGGGAGCCGGCGACGCACACGAGACCCGTCGCTCCTGCGCGCCGTCGCGCGAGAGCGAGCGCGCTCCCGACGTCCGCCGCGACCTCCACGGGATGCCGGGTCACACCCGCGGCCTGCCGGCCGACCACGTTGGCATCGGCGGCGCGCGGGTCTTCCGAGCGGG
>JANXXG010000174.1 GCA_025350745.1 Chloroflexota bacterium
CCACGAACCACACGATCGAGATCGGCTACACGCTCTACGGGAAGGGCGCCCGGCGCACCGCGATCAACACCGAGTCGAAGTACCTCCTGATGACCCATGCATTCGAGACGCTCAAGGCCAACCGCGTCTGGCTCCAGACCGACAAGCGCAACGAGCGGTCGCAGCAGGCGATGGCCCGCCTTGGGGCGGTGAAGGAGGCCGAGCTGCGGAACGAACGCATCCTGGCCGACGGCCGGCTGCGGACGAGCGTCGTGTACGCCGTCATCGCCGAGGAGTGGCCGGCGGTGAAGGTGCGTCTCCAGGGCATGCTCGCGAAGTGATACGCTTTCGGTCTGATCAACATGTTCTCGAACGGAGTGGAGTGAGCCAATAGCTCCCGAACTCCGCATCAACGACCAGATCCGCGTCCCCTCCGTCCGCCTCATCGGCGCCGACGGTTCTCAGCTGGGCGTCGTCCCGACCCCGCGCGCGCTCGCCCTCGCCCAGAGCGAAGGCTGGGATCTCGTCGAGATCGCGCCGAATGCGCAGCCGCCGGTGGCCAAGATCCTCGACTTCGGGAAGTACCGCTACGAGGAGCAGCAGAAGCAGAAGGACGCGAAGAAGAAGCAGAAGGCCGTCATCTGGAAAGAGATCCGGATGGCCCCCAAGATCGACGACCACGACATCGAGACAAAGATCAAGGCCGCCTCCCGCTTCCTGGACGAGGGCGACAAGCTGAAGGTGACCGTCCGCTTCCGGGGCCGTGAGATGGCCCACCCCGACCGTGGTCGGGCCCTGCTCATGGCGGTCGGCGACCGACTCAAGGACCACGGGGTCATCGAGCGGATGCCGCTGCTCGAGGGACGCCAGATGATCATGGTCATGAACCCGGTCCGCGTGCCGCAGATCCAGAACGCTCCGGGTGGCGGGCCTCTGCCTCCTGTGACCGCTGCGGTGGCGCCGGGTGCGCCATTAGCGCAGCCGGCCAACTCGCCGTCTGCGCCCGCGCCGCGTCCGGCTGCCTCCGTGCCGGCGGCTCAACGGCCGTCTGCGCTAACGGCGCCCCCGGCCCAGTCACCGCCCGCGTCGCAGGCGCCCCGGCCCGTCGCTCCTCCTGCTCCTCCTGGGGTTCGTCCTCCTGCCGCCGCACCGGCGGCCGCGCCTGCTCGGCCGGCTCCGGCACGTCCTGCGACGGGGAATCGCGTACAGTAGTCATCCCAACGCAGGTCGAAGGAGTCGGTATCACTGTGCCCAAGCTCAAGAGCCATAGCGGCGCCAAGAAGCGTTTCAAGATGACCGGCACGGGCAAGATCGTCCGGGCCAAGGCCTTCAAGGGCCACTTGAACGCGCACAAATCGCCGCAGCGCAAGCGCCGCCACGCCGGCAAGGGTCTTGTCGACCGCGCGGACATGAAGCAGGTGCGCAAGCTCCTGCCGAACCTGGGGAAGTAACAGATGTCACGGGTAAAGCGCGGTGTTGCCGCGCACAAGAAGCACAAGCGTCTCCTCAATGAGGCCGAGGGCCGCCGCGGCGCCAAGCACAAGCTCGTCCGCCCGGCGCGTGAAGCCGCGATCCACGCCATGTCGTACGCGTACCGTGATCGCCGGGCCCGCAAGGCCCAGTTCCGCGCGCTCTGGATCGCCCGCATCAATGCCGCGTCACGCGAGGGCGGGGTCTCGTACAGCCGGCTGATGGCCGCGCTCCGCACCGCGGGCGTGGACCTCGATCGCAAGATCCTCGCTGACATGGCGGTCAACGACCCGAAGATCTTCCGTCACTACGTCGATCTGGTGCGCGAGAACAAGCTCAAGGCGGAGGCGCCGGCGAGCTAAGACGGCGAAGATGGAGAGCAGTACCGCACGGGTCGCTCGACAGGGAAGACCGGATGTCGTGCTGAGAGCCGGTCGCGAGAGAGACAAGCGGGAATTCGCTCCAGAGCCGACCGGCCCAAATGCCGGTCCGGGTCGAGCCCGATAGCGCTCGGAACGAAGTGTCGGCCGCCGTGCGGCGGCCGGAACACGGGTGGTACCACGGAGGTAGGCCTTCGTCCCGATCGGACGAGGGCTTTTTCTATGCCCCGCAGGAGGAGAGCGCATGGCGAGCGACGAGCTGAGCGGTCTGGTCGAACAGGCGAAGCGAGAGATCGCTGACGCGCCAGACGCACCCGCGCTCGACGCCGTGCGCGTCCGCTACCTCGGGCGCAAGGACGGGGAGCTCACCCGCCGGGTGAAGGCCCTCGCCGCGTTGCCGGCCGAAGAGAAGCCTGCCGCCGGCGCAGCCCTCAATCACGCGAAGACCGACATCGAAGCCGCCTTCACCGAGCGCGAGCGCGCGCTTCGCGAGCGGTCGCTCGAGACGAGCCTCTCGGGAGAGGCTCTCGACCTCACGCTCCCGGCCCGGCCGGTCCGGCTCGGCCGGATGCACCCGATCTCGCGGACCATCCGCGAGATCTCGCGCATCTTCCTGAGCATGGGATTCGAAGCGGTCGAGGGCCCCGAGATCGAATGGGACTACTACAACTTCGAAGCCCTGAACATCCCGGCGGGGCACCCGGCCCGCGACAAGTTCAACACGCTCTGGGTCGCCGAGGACGCGCAGGCCGTCGCATCGATGGCGCGTACGGCCGGCGGCGGAGGGTCGAGCCGCATGGGGGCGAGCGGTCGGGACATGGGTCCGATGCTCTTCCGCACGCACACCTCGCCGATGCAGATCCGCACGATGGAGCAGCGCAAGCCGCCGGTGCGGGTGGTCGTGCCCGGCCGGTGCTACCGGTTCGAGGCCACTGATGCAACGCACGAGAGCGTCTTCTTCCAGTACGAGGGTCTCGCGATCGACGAGAAGCTCTCGATGGCCGACCTCAAAGGCGTCCTCTACAGCTTCGCGCGGCAGCTCTTCGGCGGCGAGCGGAAGGTCCGCTTCCGCCCCGACTACTTCCCGTTCACGGAGCCGTCGGCCGAGATCGCTTTCGACTGCTTCGTCTGCGACGGGGCCGGCGTGACCAACACCGGCCGCTGTCCGACGTGCGCCGGCTCGGGGTGGATCGAAGCCGCCGGCTGCGGCATGGTCCACC
>JANXXG010000221.1 GCA_025350745.1 Chloroflexota bacterium
GCCAACGAGCTCGCCGCTGCGCTCGGTGGCTCCAAGGACGACCGGCGCGAAGGCTCAGGCCAGGTGATCGCCCTCTATTCGCCGAAGGGCGGCACCGGCAAGACCACGATCGCGGTGAATCTCGCGTGCGTGCTCCGTCGGAACGGCGCCTCGGTGGCGCTCTTCGACGGCGTGATGCAGTTCGGCGCGATCCGCCACCTGCTCCCGGTCCCGCCGGCCACGCGCTCGATCGTCGACCTTCCGGCCGGTGCAGCGATGCGCGCGTCTCTCGCGGAAGCGATCTGGGAAGGGCCGGGCGGGGTCGCGGTGTTGCTCGCGCCGCCACGGCCGGAAGAGGCCGACCTCGTGGCGCCGGCGGAGCTCGCGAACGCCATCGGCCTGCTCGCCCAGAGCCACGACTTCGTGATCGTCGATACCCCGAGCCGCCTGTCGGAGGACACCCTCGCGATGCTCGATGCGGCGAGCGTCATCCTCATCGTCATCACCTATCAGGGCTCGACGATCGCGAACACGAGGTCCGCGATCGATACGTTCGAGGCGCTCGGCTACAAGGGTCAGAAGCCGCTGCTCCTTGTCGTCAACCAGTCGGACCTGACCGCCGGCCTCTCGAAGGGCGGTATGGAGCACGCGCTCAACCTCCCGGTGGTCGGCGAGATCCCGTCCGATTGGAAGCTCGTGAGCGAGTCGAATAACAAGCAGCAGCCGTTCGTCCTCGCGAACGCGAATGCGCCGGTCTCGCAGGCCGTGGCCGCGCTCGCGAACGCGCTCGTCAGCCAGCAACGGAAACGGTGACCGCGGCCGGCGACCTGCCCATCGGCGTCTTCGATTCAGGGGTCGGCGGTCTCACCGTGCTGCGCGAGCTGCGCCGCCAGCTCCCCGGCGAGTCGACCATCTATCTCGGCGACGAGGCCCGGATGCCCTACGGCCCGCGTCCGGCGGACGAGGTCGTCGCGTTCACCCGCGAGGCCCTCCGGTGGTTCGGCACTCATGACTGCAAGCTCATCGTCCTCGCCTGCAATACCGCGACGGCGGTCGCGCTCGAGGTGGTACGCGAGGAATCGAGGGTCCCGATCATCGGGGTGGTCCGCCCCGGTGCGGCGGCGGCGATCTCGGCCTCGGCGCGCCGCTCGATCGGCGTGCTCGCCACGACCGGCACGGTCCGGAGCGGCGCCTACGCCCGGGCGCTCCGGGACCTTGATCCGCTGGCCGACGTCATCCAGCAGGCCTGCCCCGCGCTCGTGGCGATCGTGGAGGAGGGCCGGTCCGCCACTCCGGAGGCCGAGGCTGCGGTCCGCGGCTACGTGCAGCCGCTGCTCACCGAAGGCGGCGTCGTCTCTCCGGTCGTGGACACGCTGCTCCTTGGCTGCACCCACTACCCGCTGCTCCGTGAGGTGATCGAGCGCGTCGCCGGCCCCGGCGTGCGCGTGGTCGACTCGGCCGCGACGACCGCGCTCGCCGTGCGTGAGGTCCTGCAGTCGCATCGGCTGCTCCGCGGCGGAGGTGCGGTCACGCACCGGGTGTTCGCCACGGGGCCCATCGAGCGCTTCCGCGAGGTGGCCCGAACGATCTTCGGCGAGGACCTGCCCGCCGTGGAGCAGGCGACGCTCGGATGAACCTCAGCTCCACGATCACCGGGCTGCCGTACGTCGGGAAGACGACGCTGTTCAACCTTCTCACGGGGGCGCACGCCTCCACCGGCGCCTTCGCCGGTGCGGAGGGCGAGACCAACATCGGCGTCGCGAAGGTGCCCGACGAGCGGGTGGACAAGCTGTCCGCGCTGTTCAAGCCGAAGAAGACGACGTTCGCGGAGATCACCTATCGGGACCTCGGCCTCGCGAAGAGCGCGACCCCTGGCGAGGGCATCAGCCCGAAGAAGCTCGGTGACCTGCGGAACTCGGACGCGCTCATCCACGTGGTGCGCGCGTTCAGTGACCCGACGGTGCCGCACTCCCTGGGCTCGGTCGACGCCCTGCGGGATATGGCGACGCTCGACCTCGAGCTGCTCTTCTCCGACCACGCGATCGTGGAGAAGCGGCTCGACTCGATCGAGCGGGAGCTGCGGAGTGCCAAGGGCCCGGATCGCGAGACGAAGGAGCGGGAGCTCGCGTTCCTGCAGCGCGCCAAACCCGCCCTCGAGAACGAGACGCCACTTCGCGATCTCGATGTCGACCCCGAGGAGCAGCGGGTCATCCGCGGCTTTCGGTTCCTGACGCTCATGCCGCAGCTCGTGCTGGTCAACATGGACGAGGGCGACGTCGCAACGCCCGATGCGGTCCTCGCTCCGCTGCGCGCCGCCGCGACCGCGCACCGCGGGACGGCCGTCATCCCGGTATGCGCGAAGATCGAGTCCGAGATCGCGGAGCTGCCGCCGGATGAGGCGGCCGCGTTCCGCGCTGAGCTGGGCCTCGCCGAGGCGCCGCTCGAGCGCATCGTCCACGCGACGTACGAGCTGCTCGGGCTGACGTCCTTCTTCACCGCTGGCGAGGATGAGGTGCGGGCCTGGACGATCGTGAAGGGCGCGAACGCGCAGCAGGCCGCGGGCGCGATCCACTCCGACCTCGAGCGCGGCTTCATCCGCGGAGAGGTGATCCGCTGGGACGAGCTCCTCAAGGCCGGGAGCGAGGCCAACGCGCGGAAGCAGGGTCTCCTGCGCACCGAAGGGAAGACCTATCCGATGGCGGATGGCGATGTGATGAACGTCCTCTTCAATGTCTGACCGCGCGCGTCTTCCGTTCCTCGCGATCGGTCACACGGCGCGCGATGAGTTCTCCGACGGACGGTGGCGGCTCGGGGGATCCGCGCTCTACGGTGCCGCGACCGCGGCGAAGCTCGGTGCGGACGTCACGCTCGTCACTCGGGTCGGCCCAGAGGAGCGCGAGTCGCTCGAGACGTTGTGTCAGGAGCTCGGCATCACTTTGCGGATGCTCGCCAGCGACGTGACCACGACCTTTGGATTCACCTACGACGCGGACGGTCGGCGGTCGCTGTATCTCCGCGCGAAGGCCGCGCCGATCACGCGGTCCCAGGTCGGTCGGGCGGGACGCAGCCCGAAGGCCGTGTTGCTCGCCTCGATCGCCGGCGAGCTCGACGATTCGTTGTTCGCGCCGTGGTCCGGCGCGAAGCGGGTGCTGGCCGCGCAGGGGATGCTGCGCTCCTTCGGGCCGGATGGTCTGGTCGTGCCGTCACCGTGGGCCGGCTACAGGCACCTGCTGCCGAAGGTCGACGCCGTCGTGGTCAGCGAGGAGGACCACGCTGAGGATCGCGCGTGGCTTCCGTACACGACGGTGGTGGTGACGAAGGCAGAGCGCGGGTCGGAGCTCCACTCGCGTGGTGAGACCATCCGGGTGGCGGCGTTCCCGGTCCCCGAGGTCGTCGATCAGACCGGTGCAGGGGACGCGTTCGCGGCGAGCCTGGCGCTCGCGCTGGCCGAGGGCCTGACCCTTGTCGACGCCGCGACGTTCGCGAGCGCGGCCGCTTCGTTCGCCGTCGAGGGTCTCGGCATGTCTCGGCTGGCCGATGGCGCGCGGGTGCGGACGCGGATGACGAGCCGATGACGGACTGGGCGGTGCTCGAGCGCGCAGCGAGCGCGCTGGACGGGAGGGCCGGGATCTTCGTGGCGGACCTGGACGGTGCCGTGCTCTACGAGCGTGATGCCGACGGGCGCTATCCGTCGGCGTCGGTGATCAAGATCCCGCTCCTCATGACGCTGTATGCCGACGTCGCGGCGGGACGCCTGTCGCTCGACGATCGCGTGCCGGTGGGGGAGCGCGTGCCGGGGTCGGGCGTGCTGCGCCACCTGCCCGACCTCGCGGACCTTTCCGTCCGCGACCACGCGATGCTGATGACGATCGTGAGCGACAACACCGCGACGAACCGGCTCATCGAGCGGGTGGGGATGGATCGCGTGGCCGCCCGTCTGGCGGAGTGGGGCTGCACCGTTACCACGCTGCAGCGGAGGATGTTCGACGTCGATGCCGCCACGCGAGGTTTGGACAACGTCGCGAGCCCGCGCGAGCTCGGACAGCTACTTCTCCGGCTGGTCCGTGGCGAGCTCGTGGATCGCCCGACCTCCGACGCGGTGCTCGCGGTCCTGGAGCAGACCCAGGACCACACGCTCATCCGTCGCTACCTCCCTGACGGAGCGAGGGTCGCGCACAAGACGGGTTCGCTCGAGAAGGTCCGCAGCGACGCGGCGGTGATCTGGAAGGACCGTGCGGTCATGGCGGTCGGGCTCGTCGATGGGGTCGCCGACATCCGGACGGCCCAGTCGCTCCTGGGGCTACTCGGCTGGCTCGCGTATGGCGAAGCCGGGGGTGATACCGGAATAGGGCTTCCACCGGAGTGGCCCGAGGGTCGATGATGGCTGGGATGAAGAAGGGCTCACGCGCGGCCGGCGGTACGCGGACGCGGCGGAACGCGCGCCCGGGCCCGGCCGCCGTTCGGGTGCTCGGCCGGCCGTCGCTCGCGATGCTGC
>JANXXG010000254.1 GCA_025350745.1 Chloroflexota bacterium
AAGCCTTCGAGCCAGGCCGCATGAAGGAGCGCCTCGGCGCCGGCATACAGCGCCGCGAGGGTCGGATCGACGACGCCGCCGGCGATCACGACCCGGCTCGGATCCACGCGCGATCGGGCAAGCGCATCACGCATGAGCGGCGCGAGGCGGCCGAGCGTGCCGACGATGACCAGCCGAAGGTCGGGCTCGCGCTCCGCAGCGCGGGCGAACGCGCTGAACAGGCCTTCCATGTTCTTCCGCGGATCGAACTGGCCCACATAAAGGACGTACCGGCCCGGCACCCCGAAGCGATCGTGCGCGACCTTGGCGCCGGCATCGCGCGACGGCGGTCGGAAGCTCTGGTCAACGGCTTCCGGGATCACGCGCACGCGCTCGGGTGCCACACCGAGCCGCGCGACGACGTCGGCCTTCGTCGCCTCCGACACGGCGATGATCGCGTCGGCCCGCTTCGCGAGCGCGTACTGCCAGGCGTGGCCGATGCGCGCGTACGGCAGCCGCAGGTAGTGCGCCGGCCAGTGGAGCGGCGCGAGGTCGTGAAGCGTCAGGACAACCGGGCCACCCCAGCGTGCCGGCAGCCCGAGCTGGACCGAGTGATAGAGGTCGCCCTGACCGACGAGCTCGAACGGCAACAGGATCGGATCGACCATCAGCATCGAGAGCTCAGGACGGCGGAATCGGAACGTGGACCGGGTCAGATGGACCGGCAACGGCGATGGGTCCGGCGGCGGGAAGTTGCGGAGCGTGAGTAGCGTCCAGGCGATGTCGTCGGGCGCGCGGCGCGCGAACGCCTCGAGCAGATTGCGTGAATATCGGCCGATGCCGCGCGTGCGGCTCACCGTCTGGAGATGTCGCGCATCGAAGACGACCCGCATGGGCCTCCGTACAGTAGGCCGCAAATGCTCTCCATCGTCGTGCCCACATACAACGAGGCGGGCTCGATCCCACTGCTCGCCGAACGACTGCATGCCGCCCTCGGCGCGCGACCCTGGGAGCTCATCGTCGTCGACGACGGCTCGCCGGACGGCACCGCTGACATTGCCGCGGCCCTGGCACCGCGGATCCCCGTTCGGGTGGTGCGACGCGCAGGCAAGGCCGGTCTCGCGAGCGCGGTCGTCGCCGGGTTCGCGGCGTCCGGCGGGGACGTGCTGCTGGTCATGGACGCGGACCTCTCGCACCCGCCCGAGGTGGTCCCGGCGCTCGCCGATGCGATCGCGAACGGCGCGGACCTCGCGGTCGGATCGCGCTACGTCAAGGGCGGTGGCGTCATGGACTGGCCGCTCAAGCGGCGGACCGTGTCCCGGATCGCCTGTCTCATGGGCAACGTGCTCGTTCCGGTGCGGGACGCGACGAGCGGCTTCTTCGCGCTGCGGCGGCCGGTCATCGACGGCGTCCGGCTCAACCCGATCGGCTTCAAGATCGGCTTCGAGGTCATCGCGCGCGGCCATTACAAGAAGGTGGTCGAGGTGCCATATACATTCCGCGACCGCGAGCTCGGCTCGTCGAAGTTCGGCCGGCGCGAGATCGTGCAGTACGTCGTCCAGCTCGGTCAGGTCGCGCGCGACAAGCTGCTCCGGCGGATCTGATGCGCGTCGCTGATCTCGAGATCCGAGCGGCGACCTTGGACGACGCGGCGACCGCGGCGGACATCGACACCGAGGCCCACCCGGACGATCCCGAAGACCCGCAGATGACGCGGCACTGGTGGTCGATCGCGGCGGAGGACGACGTGACCGACCGCCGGATCGCGCTACTGGACGGCACGTCGATGGGCTACGCGACGCGCGAACATCCGGCCTGGTCGAAGATGCCGGAGCGCTTCGCGAGCCTCGGCGCGGAGCTGCGACCCTCAGCCCGGACCGCGGTCCGGCTTGACGCGCTCTACGCGATGGTCGAAGAGGCCGCCCGCGGTGACGGAACGCAGAAGGTGACGGCGTGGGCGTGGGAGCACGACGAGCTCGCGCTCGAGGTACTGAAGGGTCGCGGATTCAACGAGGAGCGCCGCGAGCGCTTCTGGGAGCTCGACCTCGTCGGAGGCCGCGAGCGCATCACGACGATGGCCGCCAAGTCGAAAGAGCGCATGCGCCGCGAGGGGATCACGGTGCTCACACTGGCGGACGACACCGATCCCGCGAAATTCGAGAAGCTGAAGCGAATGAGTGACGAGGCCGAGGGCGACGTTCCAACGAGCGAGCCGTTCGTGCCGCTCGAGATGCGCGAGTTCCTGGAGTGGTTCGAGTCACCCGGGTTGCGCCCCGATCGGATCTGGCTTGCCCGCGAGGGCGACGAGATCATCGGGATCTCGCAGCTCTCCTACCCGCCCGTGCGCGGTGTCGTCTCCACCGATTGGACCGGGATGGCCCGGGCGGCCCGCGGCCGAGGCATCGCGCGGGCCCTCAAGTGCGAAACGCTCATGCAGGCCATCGGCTTGGGCGTGGACCGCGTTCGCACCGACAACGACAGCACCAACCTGCCGATCCTCCACCTCAACGAGACGATGGGCTACCGCCGCCGGCCGGACATGATCCAGCTGCTGAAGGCGCTGTAGTTCCCCGTCCACTCCAGGAAGGCTGGCGTGGCGCCATTGACATATTCATTACAGGGTGATATTCATTCATGAATGAATAACAGCGCGCAGCTGAGGATCGGCCATCTTCCGTGGCGCTACGCGAGCGGCCGGATAGACGTCCCCGGACTGCGCATTGTTGAAGGCGTTCCGTGGGAGCTGCGCGTGGGCGACCGCGTCTGGCACCTCACACATGTCCGACCGGAAGAAGGCCCGCGGGAGCCGGCCGCATTCGCCAAGCACGCGAAAGGCGTCGCCAAGAAGGGCGCGCTGCCGTTCGTCGTGGCTCCCTATCTCCGGGAGGACGTGCGTCGGGCGCTGGAGGCAGCGGCCGTTTCCTATTTCGACTTCCACGGAAACGTGCACGTCGAAGCACCTGGGGTTCTGGTGCACGTGCACATGCCTGTTACGCAAGAGCCTTCCGCCGCCCTCGGGATCGTCGGTGTACGAGGTGCGCAAACGATCCTTGCGCAGGCTCAGCGTGCCTGGGGCGTGACCGATCTCGCCAGCGAGGCCCGAATGTCCGCGGGGCAAGCGCAAAACGTCATGAAGACGCTCGAGGCCGCAACGCTGGTCCATACCGAAGGCAACGGGCCGGCACGCAAGCGGCGCGTCACCGATCCCGGCCGATTTCTGGATTGGCTGAATCTGCAGAAGGCGGGGCGTGAACCCCGGGGCAAACTGACGTGTTCTCTGTATGGCCGGACTCCACAAGCCGTATGGCGCACGATCAGCGATCGACTTGAGGGGACTGAACATGCGATCACGGGAGCTGCGGCGGCTTCGATTCTCGGAGTAGGCCCCACGTCGCTTCCGCGCACGGTGGTCCGTATCGGCGGCCGGGGGCCACTCCGGCTCGTCGCGGATCAGCTGCAGGCAGAGCCGACCGATAGAGGAGCGAATGTGATGCTCTGGAGTGATACGGGCCGGCTTGGGATCACAGGCTCGTCCACGATTGAGGGCGCTGTCGTGGCGCCAAAGGTACGTGTCTATCTCGACCTCCAAGCGGAGCTTCGAGGTGTGGATCTTGCCAGCGAATTCCGGGAACGCGTACTTGGGTACTGACGGCACGCACATATCGCAGTACGACCCGGGTCGGACAACGGCCCTGCTCGGCGAAGCGGGGCGACTGGTCCGCGGATTTGGGCTTGCAGGTGCACACCTGACGTTTATCGGCGGTCTCGTTCCATCCCTCCTTATCCCAGTCCTCGACCCTGGAATCGATCCGCACGTTGGGAGCGGCGATATCGACCTTTGCTTGAGTGTTGCGCTCGCATCGGGAGAGGTCGGCGCGTACGAGCGAATGGAAAAGGTCTTAAGAGACCTCGGATTCAAGATGAAGCCGCAGGGACCGGCGTCAGCTTCAAGTTGGCAATGGATGGGCGGAGCGAAATTTCCCGTTATCGTGGAATTCTTCTGTGGCGAGATTGCCGGAAACGAACCCGGATCGCTCTATCGACCAGACGGCGATGTGACCAAGCGATTGTCCGCCATGACCATCGCAACGGGAGGCCTCGTAGACCGCGACGTCGTGGAATTGAATGTGAAACTCGAGTTGCCTGACGGCTCCAGGGCTGGCCTGCCGTTCAGAGTGACGGCACCCGCTGCTTTCTTGGCTTCAAAGAGCGACGCGCTGGCGCGGCGTGATAAGAACAAGGACGCCTACGACATCGTCTGGCTCTGCGAGGCCTGGCCGGGTGGACAGGAGATCCTGGCTAACGTCGTGCGCGAAAGTCCGATATTCACAGACCGTGCGATGCAAGACGCGTTATCGCGCCTCGACGAGCAATTTCACGCGATTGATGCGCTTGGATCGCGCTCGTACGCGAAGTTC
>JANXXG010000273.1 GCA_025350745.1 Chloroflexota bacterium
CTCGTCGGCGTCGTGTTCCAGGACTTCAAGCTCCTCCCTACGAAGACGGTCGCCGAGAACATCGCGTTCGCGCTCCTCGTGACCGGTCACACCGGCCAGGCCGTGAACGAAGAGACCGAGCGCACGCTCGCGCTCGTTGGACTCACGCACCGTCGTGGGCACTTCCCCCGGGAGCTCTCGGGCGGCGAACAGCAGCGCGTCGCGATCGCGCGGGCCCTCGTGAATCGGCCGCGGGTGCTCATCGCGGACGAGCCCACCGGCAACCTCGACCCGGTCACGAGCTGGGAGATCATCAAGCTGCTCACGCGCGTGCAAGAGCTGGGCACGACGCTCGTCATGGCGACCCACAACGCGGAGATCGTCAACGCGCTGCGCCGGCGGGTGATCCACCTCGACCACGGATCCGTCGTGCGCGACGAGCGCGAAGGGCTATACGCGGCATGAGGCGGGTCGGATACGTCCTGGGAGCGGCCTGGCAGGGCTTTTGGCGCAATCCGGCCATGAGCGTCGCGGCCACGCTGACCGTCGCGCTCATGCTCCTCCTGTTCGCGTTCTTCATCGTCACCGATCAGGGACTGCAGGCGGCGGTGACGGCGCTCGAATCCAAGGTCGAGCTCGTCCTGTACCTCGATGACGGCGCCCGGCCCTCCGACGTGCTCGCCCTGAAGGCGCGTGTCGAGAAGGACCCCGCCGTGTCCCGCGTGGATTACGTGACGAAACAGCAGGCGCTCGAGCGGCTCACGTCGCTCGCGTCGCGGAAGGACGACTTCTCGCTCGTCGATATCGGAGTGAACCCGCTGCCGTCGTCCCTCGAGATCAAGCTCGCGAACGCGCAGGACACTCCGCGGCTCGCGACCTCGCTCAAGGATGAGCTCGGGCGCGGGGTGGTCACGGACGTCATCGACAATCCGACCGTCGTCGAGAAGCTCCTCACGATCACGCGGGTGCTGTCGATCGGCGGCATCGCGGTGCTCGCGATGATGCTGTTCGTGGCGCTGTTCGTGATCGTCAACACGATCCGCATCGCGGTGCACGCTCGTCGCGACGAGATCGAGATCATGCAGCTGGTCGGCGCCACCGACTGGTTCGTGAGCTGGCCGTTCATCATCGAAGGCATGCTGGTCGGGGTGTTCGGGGCGATCGTCGCGCTCGCGGTGCTCGTCGCCGCGTCCGGCCCGGTCACCGGCGCGATGATCGGATTCCTGGACATCCTCCCGGTCTCGCTTGGGAGCAATTTCGTGCTCCAGCTCACGGTCGGCGTCCTCGCCTTCGCCGTGATCGTCGGGGGGGCGGGCGCGTCACTCTCGGTGCGAAGCCAGCTCTCCCGGGGAGTCCGCGCTTGACCTGGCCTACCGACCTCTGCGACGATGCATCCCGTATGGGAGCTCCCCGGACACGCCGGGGAGGTGGGAATCGGAGCGCGTGGCTTCGCACGACGGTCGTCGTGCTGGCAGGCCTTGCCCTGTTCCTTGGTCAGATGATCCCCGCGGCCGGGGACGAGGTCAGCAATGCCCTCAAACGGAAACAGGAGCTCGAGCGCGCCGTCGCCATCTCCCGCCAGAACACGGAGCGCTACCGTCAGGCCGCCGACCAGTTCCAGGCCGCTGTGCGCAACGCGGACGCCATCATCGGTGACCTCCAGGCCAAGGCCGACGCGGCCGGCTCGCAGGCCGAGCAGCTGGGCTACGAGATCCAGATCGCGGAGGAGCAGCTCCAGCTCGTCAGCTTCCAGGTGAATGAGACGAAAGCGCTCTCGACTTCGCTCAGCGCGCAGGTCGATGCCGCCGGCCGTCAGCTCCTGCAACGCCAGGACCTCTATGCGAAGCACCTCCGGACCACCTACCGGCAGGCGCAGATCAGCCCGCTCGAGATGTTGTTGTCATCGAGATCGCTCACCGAATTCGCGAGCCGCGTGCAGGCGATGGTGATCATCAATCGCCAGGATCAGCAGCTCGCGAACGAGATCCGGTCCATTCGCGACGAGACCGCGGCGAAGGTCTCGCTCAACGACGAAAAGGTCGCGGAGATGTCCGGTCTGCAGGAGCAGATCACGAACCAACGGGCCGCCCTCGCGACCCAGAAGGCACGCTACGACCAGCTCATCGGGGACGCGCAGACCGCGATCTCCGGCACGTCGGACGTCTTGAACCAGGCCGCCGCGAACCGCAACGCCCAGCTCAACGCCGCCGCGCGGCAGAGCAAGGAGACGGCGAACCTCAACAAGCTCCTTCAGGACGCCGAGGCCCAATACGAGCAGCTGGCGGCGCTCGCGGCCGCCCGGTCCGGTCTTGGCGCGTACACCGGGGGAAAGCTGCCGCTCTGGCCGCTCCGGGGCGCGCTCACCTCGCCGTTCGGGGCGCGCTGGGGCGGCTTCCACAATGGCCTCGATATCGCGGCGCCGATGTACACGCCGATCGTCGCTGCCGCCGCCGGCCGGGTCACCACCGTCGGGAAGCCGTACCTTGCCTACGGTGACACCGCGACCGTTGTGGTCATCGCGCACGGTAACAACTTCTCGACGCTCTACGGGCACCTCGACGACCGGGTGCACCCTCCGATCGTGCAGGTCGGCCAGACCGTGAGCGCCGGCCAGGTCATCGCCTACGAGGGGATGACCGGTTGGACCACCGGTCCGCACCTGCACTTCATGACGATCGTCAACGGCCGCGCCACCGATCCCCGCCCGTATTTGCCCTAGATAAGCGTCTCGGCCTGCGCCGACCTGCGGGTCGGCTTCGGCGTCGACACGTTGCTCAGGGCTGGTGGTGCTCCTCCGTCGCGGCAAAGCCGCTCCTCGTCGCTTTTTTCGGCTCCCCGGCGACCGGTCCTTTGTGTTTGCTAGGATTGGCGACGTAAGAAAGGAGGTGATGTGGAGTGAGCGATAGCAATGGGAATCCGAAGACCCAGGACTGCACACTCCAGTCTTACGGAATGAATCCAGCTGAGGTGATCGCGGTCTAGCGAGTCTTCGCGAGACCCAAGTGGAGAGGCGGTGGCAGCGATGCCGCCGCCTCTTCCGTTTATCCGGGTCGCGGGTAGATACGCTCAGCACGCCATGGCACAGCACGGACCACCCCCGCGGCCGAGCGCTCACTCACGATCGGATCGTCGCGCGGCCAAGCAGGCCGCGGCGGCCGGCGAGACGAAGGAGCGCACCGAGCTGGTGCTTGCCGACAATCGAAAGGCCCGGTTCAACTACGCGATCGACCGGAAGGTCGAAGCCGGCCTCGTCCTCACCGGCACGGAGATCAAGTCGGTCCGCGCGGGGCGCACGAACCTGTCCGACGGCTATGCGAAGG
>JANXXG010000102.1 GCA_025350745.1 Chloroflexota bacterium
GCGCGGGAAAGGAGCCGCTCGCGCGCGTCCGTGAGCGCGATATCAATCGTCATCGTCATGCCACCGCCGCCTTCACTTTCTTCAACGCCTCGCTCACGCGTGCCCGCGCAGCCTCCTCCGAGCAGTCGAGAGCCACCGCGATCTCGATGTAGCCGAGGCCCTGGACCTTCCGGAGAACGAACGCCGCGCGCTGCCCGGCCGGCAGGTGCTCAATCGCGCCGGCGAGGTCCAGGAGCGTCACGTCGTCACGCTGCGGCGCGGCCAGCGCGAGGTCCTCGACGTTCGCGACGACGCGGTTCGCCCGGCGCTCCCGGTCGATCGCCCGGTTCGTCGCGATCTTGTACAGCCACGCGCGCTCGTTCCCCCGCCGCGGCGGGGGCCAGGCCCGGAACGCCGCGAGGAAGGTGTCCTGGTAGAGGTCCTCCGCGTCGGCGCGCTGACCCGAGAGGCGAATGGCGTACGCGAAGAGCTCGCGCTCGTGCCGCTCCAGCAGCTCCCCGAAGGTGAGCGCGTCGTTCTCCACCATTACAGATGGAACGCCGGACCTACCGCGTACGTGAGACCGCCCGCTCGTAGATGTCGTCCCCAAGGCGCAACGGGCGCCCGGAGCCGCCGTATCGCTCCATCGAGAGCTCGGCGAGGACGGAAAGGGCGATCTCCGCCGGGGTCCGGCCACCCAGATCCAGACCGACGGGGGCGTGCACCGAACGGATGCGCTCCTCCGGCAAGCCCTCGTCACGAAGCATCCGCTCGATGAGGATCGTCTTCCGCTTGCTGCCGAGGAGGCCGATGTAGCGCGCGGGTCGCCCGATCGCTGCCCGGAGGCACTGCGCGTCGAGCTTGTGGCCCCGCGTCGCGACGACGATGAACGCGTTCCAGCCGATCGGGAGGCTCGTGAGCGCCTCGACCATGTCCGCGCGCACGACCTCGACCCCGTCGGGAAAGCGCTCGCGCGACGCGAACTCGGGGCGGTCGTCGATGACGGTGACGTCGTAGTCCAACGAGTGCGCGAGCTTCGCGAGGGCCAGGCCGACATGGCCCGCACCGGCGACGACCAGATGCGGCTTCGCGACGATCGGCTCGACGAGCAGCTCCGTCGCATCGTCGAGGGCTGTCGTCCGAGCGGTCCCCGCGCGGAGCGTCTCCGCGGCGAGATCGCGCGAGCGCGCATCGAGGTCCGGATCGCCGAGGCTGCCGCCGGACGAGCCGTCCTGTTCCACGTACAGGCGCCCCGCGGGGACCACATCGTGGCCATCCTTCCGGAGCAGGGTCGCAAGCGCGATCGGTGTCCCGGTGGACGAAGCGGCCAGGACCTCGGGGAGGAGATCCCGATCGCCGATCGTGAGCGCCGTGGTACCCGGCTCGATGTTGATCCACATCGTGCCGCCGCACACGAGGCCGGTGTCCCAGGCGAGCTCTTCGGTGAGCTCGTACTCGCGAAGGGATGTTCCGCCTTCCTCGAGGATCCGTTTGGCTTCCGCGAAAGCATCGCCCTCGACGCAGCCGCCGCCGAGCGTGCCGTAGGTTCGGCCGAGGTCGTCGATGAGCATCTTCGCCCCGACCACCTGCGGGGTGCTCCCGACGGTGCGGACCACCGTGGCAACGGCGAACGGCCGGCCTTCGCGGCCGAGCGCCGCCATGCGCGCGTACAGCTCTCTCACGTCCGTAAGTGTCTCACCGGGCGGGTAGGTCCTCAGGGCGATCGACATCCCGAACGACACCCCGGTCCTCCACGTCCACGTCGACCCTGAGATCCGGATGACGCTTGAGGATGTCGTGCAGCGTGAGCAGGGCATCCGCGGACCGGATCTCGTCACGGAGAGCGGGTGGCAAGATGACCGGATGTCCGCGCTTGCCGTTGGACCGCGGCGAGACGATCGCGCTCTTGGCCGCGAACGTGGCGAGCAGCAGCCGGACGGTCGCTGGCTGCACGAACGGCATGTCCGCGGGGAGCACGACGAGCGCGTCGCCCCACTTGATCTCGGCCTCGGACATCCCGGCCTGGAGCGAGGAGAACATCCCGCGCGAGGGATCGGGGTTGACGACCGGCCAGACCCGCGGATCGCTGAACGCATTCACGTCGCGCTTCAGCTCGTCGGCATCCGGTCCGACGACGACGATGATCTGATCCACGCCTCCGTCGAGCAGCGCAGCGATCGTCCGATCGAGGAGCGGCTCGCCGTCGACGAGCGCCAGGAGCTTCTTGCCACCGAAGCGCTCCGCGCTCCCCGCCGCCGGAACGACCGCCACGCTTCGCATCAGCTGTCGCGCAGCGATGCCAGCGCGCGTGTCGCGTACACCGGCACGCTCCGTTTCCGCTGCGCGAGCGTGCCGGAGGTGTTGTCCATCGGGCGGGCGAGCTTGTGCGCCGCCGCCGCGGCCGCCGCGATCGCGTCGTCCTCGAGACGCGTCCCGATGATCGCGCTCGCGGCATCCAGGACGCGCATGGGCCGCGATGCCACGGCGGTCATCGCGACGCGCGCCTCGCGCACGATGCCGCCCTC
>JANXXG010000309.1 GCA_025350745.1 Chloroflexota bacterium
GCCCGAGGTCGCCGCGATCTGCTTCGGCCGCGGCGGCAGCTTGGCGACCGGCGTGTCGCCACCGTCCTCGAGGAGCGCGACGCCGAACTGCTCGAGCATCGGCTGCACACTCCAGGTGTGGAACACCGCGGCAGTGTCGCCGTCGTTCCCGTGCCGGTGCCAGGCCCAGCTGGGCAGGTGAAGGGTGTCCCACGGCCGCCACTCGATCCGCTGGCCGTCGATCTCGGTCCAGCCGGTGCCGGACTCGATGAACTCGATGGCGTCCCAGGAGTGGCGGTGGACGGTCGTCGTCGCGTGGGGCGCGATCTCGTGGAGCGTCGCATCCAGGTTCTTCGTGGGGCGATCGCCGTCGTAGCCGGCATACACGCCGCTGCGCATCCGGCGGCCGGGCACGTCGTGCATGACGACGTCGCTCCGCTTGATGACGGTCTTGTGATAGCCCTTCCACTCGTCCAGCAGAGACTCCCGCCGCTTCTTCTGGATCTCGTAGTGGGTGACCTGCGTCGTTGTCGTCGTCTTCACCGCTAATGCTTCAGCGCGGGCTGGCGATCCGAGACTCGGGGCAGGACGTCGCGTGCAAGGGTCTCGATCTGCTCGAGCCAGTCCGGGAAGCGCATCCGGAAGTCGAAGACGAGGAGGTCGCACCCGATCTCCTGGTAGCGCTGGATGCCGCGAACGATGTCATCCGGCGTCCCGGCGAGGATCGATCCGTCGAGCTCCTCGATCTTCGTGAACTCGCCGGACTCGGGCTTGTTCCACCACTTCTGAGCGTTCGCGTTCTTGATGAGGCCGGGCACGTTCATCCGGTCGATGGCGGCCTTGGTGGTCTTGTCGATGCTCGTCACCGGCACCGCACCGGTCAGGATCATCTTCTTGCCCTGCTTCTCGACCATCTGCCTGATCTTTGTCACGCGGTCCTCGTAGGTCGGGAAAGTGATGCGGCCGGGGATCCAGCCCTCGCAGAAATCGACCGCGAGACGGGCCGAGGCCGGCGTCGCCCCGCCCCACCAGACCGGCACCGGGTGCACCGGCTGCGGTTTGAGGTCGACATCGGAGAAGTTGTAGAGATCGCTGTGCCACTCGACGGTCTCGCCGGCCCAGAGCTTCCGGGCGATGAGGACGTGTTCCTTCATCATCGCCGGCCGGTCGACGGACCCTTGCCCGATCACGTCGAACTCGTGCTGGAAGTTGCCCGAGCCGATCCCAAGGTCGAACCTGCGGCGCGTCATCCAGGACATCGAGGCGACGCTGTAGGCCATGTGCAGCGGATTACGGAACGGGATGACCGTGGCGGCACCGAGGCCGATCTTCTCGGTCGCAGCGGCGAGGTAGGTCAGGGCGACGAACGGCTCGATGAACGTCCGGTCGGTGCCCTCCATGCCGTGCGGATGGAACACGAGGTGATCGCGCACCCAGAGGGAGTCGAACCCCAGACGGTCAGCGAGCTGCGCACCTTTGATCAGCAGATCCTGGTCAGCCTCGACCCCGAAGTGCGGGATGAGCAGGCCGAAGCGGGTGGCCATGTGCGCGTCTCCTTTTCCTGATGTGAGCCTTGAACAGGGATGCCCTCGCGGATACATCCGCGAGGGCATCCCCGATGCGTGTTCTCGATCTAGTTCGTTGGTGCCCCGATCTTCTTGTAGAAACCGTTGCTCTCGAGCTTCTTCAGGAAGCTCAGGTCATATGCGTCCGACACCTTGACGTTCGCGATGGCCGGGTTGACCGTCGCAAGCACGTCACGCGGCCGGAGAAGCGCGTCATCGGTGAACTGCATCGAGCGTGAGCCATAGTTCTTGAAGCCTTCCATCGCCACCTTGGCGTCGTCGGGCTTCTTCTGCGTGAACTCCACGTACTTCGCTGTCGCCTCCACAGTGTTCGTCCACATGTACTGCTGGGCCTCGAGGACGGACGCAACAGTGACGAGGACCGTATTCGGGTTCTTGGTGATGAAATCGGCACGGGCCATCAGCCCGCTCCGGCCCCACTGGAGCTTCGACGTCGTCTCGTCGAACACGCCGTTGAACCCCTGGGCGATCATGACCTTCGCGTTGTCGGATCCGACCAGCCCGCAAGCGACCGAGCCGCCTTTCAGAGCGGCGATCCGGGTGCTCTCACCGCCCACCTGGGTGATCGTCACGTCCTTTGTCGTCAACCCGAGGCCCTGGATCACGATGAGCGCCGACCCGTGCGACGTTCCGCCGAAGGTGCTGATCGCGATCGACTTTCCCTTCACGTCGGCTGCCGTCTTGATGTCCTTCTGGCAGACCAGGAAATCGTCGAGGATCACACTGTTCATCGAAATGAGCTTCAACGGCGTATCGGTGATCACCGCGTTGATGGCCGACGAGGAGCCGCCGACGAAGAAGTCGAGCTGGCCCGCGACGAGCGCCTGGAGCGCCTTGGCGTCGCCTTCGAACCCGGTGACCTCCACCGTCGTGATCCCGTACTTCTTGTAGAGGCCCAGGTAGTCGGCGAGCTTCTCGGCGAACTGCACCGGCTCGCTCCCCGCGCTCAGACCGATCCGGATCTTCGTAAGCTCCGGCGGGGGGAGCTGGCCCGCCGCAAGGGCCGCGGTCGCCGAGGCCGATGCCGCAACGGGCGCGCTCGTTCCACCGCCGCACGCGGCGATGACGATGCTGGCAGCGATGACCGCCGCAAGAAGCTTGATCCGATCGAACATGGACAACCGCCTCCTCACATGTGCCCTGCGCTCGCCCCACCGTCGGGCAGGGATTCGGCAGAAATGTACGCGTGTGGGCATAAATTGTCTACGATTCGCACGATGCAGGTCCACATCGGCGGCGTGCCGCTGAGCTACGAGGTCCGCGGCAGTGGGCCGCCGCTCATGTTGATCGCCGGCACGGCCTTCCCCGGCGCGACCTGGGACGACGATCTCGTGGCGCCGCTGGCAGCCGACCACACGGTGCTGACCTTCGACCACCGCGCGACCGGAGCGACGCCGGCGACCGAGGAGCGTCTTTCGACGCAGCTCTTCGCGCGCGATGCCGTCGGGCTCATGGATGCGCTCGGCCTGCCACCGGCGCACGTCCTGGGACACTCAATGGGTGGCCGCGTCGCGCAGTGGATCGCCCTCGAGCGGCCGGAGCGCGTCCGCAGCCTGATACTCGCGGCGTGCGGACCGGGGCAGTTCCGCGACGACAAGCCGGTGACCCGTGGCGTCCCAATGAAGACCGCACTCGGCCTCATCGAGCACGGCTACGAGGGCTACATGCGCGAGCACATCGCCGACACGTTCTTCACGCCGGAGTTCGTGGCGGCGAGGCCCGACCGGGTCGA
>JANXXG010000104.1 GCA_025350745.1 Chloroflexota bacterium
CATGAAACAGCTCTTGGAGTCGGGTGTTCATTTCGGACACCAGGCTCGCCGGTGGAACCCGAAGATGAAGCGATTCATCTTCATGGAGCGCAACGGGATCCACATCATCGATCTCCAGCAGACGCTCGTTCGGGTCGAAGAGGCCTACGCCTTCGTGCGCGAGCTCTCCGCCGATGGCGGTCAGGTGCTCTTCGTCGGCACGAAGAAGCAGGCCCAGGAATCCATCGCCGAAGAGGCGAAGCGCGCGAACATGCACTACGTCAACCAGCGCTGGCTCGGCGGATTCCTGACGAACTTCGTGACGATCCAGAAGCGGATCCACAAGCTCAACGAGCTCATCGAGCGAAAGGAGCGGGGCGACTTCCTCACCATGCCCAAGAAGGACGCCCAGCGTCTCGAGGACGAGCTCCAGCATCTCGACCGGTATTTCCAGGGCGTGCGTGAGCTGAAGCGTCCTCCGAGCGCGCTCTTCGTCGTCGATCCGCACCGCGAGCACATCGCCGTGGAGGAGGCCCGCCGCCTCGAGATCCCCATCGTCGCGATGGTCGACACGAACTGCGACCCGGATCTCATCGACGTGATCATCCCCGCGAACGACGACGCGATCCGCGCCGTCAAGCTGATCTGCCAGAAGATGGCCGACGCCGTCATCGAAGGGCGCACCCAGCTGGACGCATCGTCGAAGGAAGCGAGCCCCGAGGACATGGGCTACGCGCCCGTCGTCGAGGGCGCCGAGTTCGCCGAGGTCGGCCTGCCGCGCGCGAAGCGCACGCCGCGCGTCTACGAGCCTGAAGAGGACGAATACCCGATCGGCGGATACGAGGAAGAGCCGGTCGCCGAGGCCGGCGAGGCCGCACCCGCCGGCGACGAAGCGATCGCCGCACCCGCGGCGGACGCCCCAGGCACCACAGAGGAGAAGTAGTCATGGCAACTGCGTCCGATGTCCAGCGCCTTCGGGCGGAGACGAACGCCGGCGTGATGGACAGCAAGAAGGCCCTCGAGGCCGCCGACGGGGACTTCGAGAAGGCGAAGGTGATCCTCAAGGAGAAAGGCCTCGCGAGCGCCGCGAAGCGCGGCGACCGCGAGGCCAAGGAAGGCGTCATCGAGTCGTACATCCACTCGGGCGGGCGCATCGGCGCGCTGGTCGAGCTCTCGAGCGAGACCGACTTCGTCGCCCGTAACCCCGAGTTCCACGAGCTGGCCAAGGCGATCGCGATGCAGGTCGCAGCGATGCGGCCGAAGCACGTGAGCTGGGAGCTGCTCAAGGACGACGAGATCAAGGCCCTCCTCGAAGAGCATGGCGACGAGAAGACCGCCAAGGCGGCCGCGGTGCTCATGCATCAGCCGTACATCAAGGACCAGGGCAAGACCATCGGCGACCTCGTCACCCAGCTCGCGGCATCGACCGGCGAGAACATCAAGATCCGCCGGATCGCGCGCTTCGAGCTCGGCGAGGGCGCGTGACCGCAGGTCCGACCAAGTACCACCGCGTCCTCCTGAAGCTCTCCGGCGAGGCGCTGCTCGGCGACCAGCCGTTCGGGATCTCGCCGAAATACGTCGGCTACCTCGCGGAGGAGATCCGCAAGGTCCACCAGGAGGGCGTCCAGATCGGCGTCGTCGTGGGGGGCGGCAATTTCATGCGCGGCGCCGCTGTCGCCGAGCATGGCATCGAGCGCGCGACGGCCGACTACATGGGCATGCTCGCGATGGTCATCAATGCGCTCGCCCTGCGCTCGCAGCTCGAGGCCGTGGGCGTGCCGACGCGGGTCCAGACCGCGCTCGCGGTGAACGAGGTGGCCGAGCCGTACATCCGGCTCAAGGCGATCAGCCACCTCGAGAAGGGCCGGGTGGTCATCTTCGCCGCCGGCACCGGTAACCCGTTCTTCACGAGTGACACCGCCGCCGCGCTCCGCTCGGCGGAGATCGACGCCGATGTCATCCTCATGGGCAAGAACAAGGTCGATGGGGTGTACTCGAGCGACCCGCGCATCAACAAGGACGCCACGAAGTACGACGACCTCATGTACCGCGATCTCCTCGAGAAGCGGCTGGGCGTCATGGACGCGACGGCCGCGGCGCTCGCGGAGGACCGCAAGATGCCGATCATCGTGTTCAACGTCGATGAGAAGGATGCGATGCTGCGGGCGGTGCGCGGCGAGCACGTCGGCACCCTCGTGCACGCGGGGTAGAAGATGGCGCTCGAAGAGATCCTCCAGCTGGCCGAGACGAAGATGAAGAAGGCCATCGAGGCCGTTCGGAAGGAAGCGCAGTCTGTGCGCACCGGCCGCGCGAGCCCTGCGCTCGCAGCTCGAGGCCGTGGGCGTGCCGACGCGGGTCCAGACCGCGCTCGC
>JANXXG010000106.1 GCA_025350745.1 Chloroflexota bacterium
CCGCCGACTTGCCGAGATAGACGTCGTGCACCTGGGTATCTCCGCGGATCTCATCTGGCCGGCCGGAGGCGATGGGCCGGCCCTCGTGGAGCACCGTGATGCGGTCTGCGAGCCGGAACACGACGTCCATGTCGTGCTCGACGATGAGCAGCGTCAGGCTGCGGTCGAGGGCGCCGATGAGCGTCGTGATGCGTTCGGTCTCCCCGGGCGACATGCCGGCCGTCGGCTCGTCGAGCAGCAGGACCCGCGGCCGGCGTGCGAGCGCGAGGGCGAGCTCGAGCTGCCGCCGCTCGCCGTGCGACAAGCTGCCCGCGAGCGTCCGCTCCCGGCCCGCGAGACCCACCTGACCGAGCACCGCATCGGCCTGCTGCAGCTCCACGGCGTCCGGCGAACGCAATGGCCGGTAGGCGCCGCGGAGCGACAGGATGGAGAGGAGCACGTTCTCCCGGGCGTTCAACGGGTCGAAGAGCTCATTCCGCTGGTACATCCGGGCAAGACCCGATCGGGCTCGTTGCCAGGTCGTGAGCCGGCCAAGATCCTCTCCGAACATGCGAATGGTCCCCCCGGTCGCATCGAGCTCGCCGGTGAGGACGTTGAACAGCGTGCTCTTCCCCGCCCCGTTCGGACCAATGACCGCGTGGCGCTCACCGGCCGCGACGCGAAGGTCCACGCCGTCGAGCGCTCGGATCCCGCCAAAGTGGCGCGTGAGACCCGTGATCTCGATCACGAACGGGTCCGCGCGAGCCGCCGGGCCGCGCCGACGATCCCTTGACGGGCGAACACGACGAAGAGGATGAAGACGACCCCGAGGACGATCTGAGCCGGTATCTGGGACGGCAAGGCCCGCTCGATGAGCAGAACGGCCGCGGCGCCGACGATGGGCCCGACCAGGGTGCCGGCACCGCCGATGAGGACCATGACGAACGCGGTGACCGACGTGCCGAACGCGACATCGTTGGGCGACACGAACCGGAACTCGTACGACGAGAGCGCGCCGGCAATGCCCGCGATCGCGCCCGCGAGCACGAACGCCGAGAGCTTGAGGGTCCGCGTGTCGTAGCCGAGCGCGCGCATCCGCCGCTCGTTCTCGCGCAGACCGATGAGCACGCGACCATAGCTCGATGTCGTGATGCGCCAGAGCGCGAGCATGACGGCCAGGAACACGACGCAGACGAGGACGTAGAGGTCACCCGCTGCGGCCAGATCGAGTCCGAACAGCACCGGACGATGGACCCCGGAGAATCCGTTCGGTCCACCGGTGAGATCGGTCGCCTGGTAGGCCAGCGCGAACACCATCTGCGCGAGGGCCAGCGTCAGCATGAGGAAGAAGATGCCGTTCGCGCGCACGGCGAGGACCCCGATGAGCAGCGCGAGCAGTGCAGCCCCGAGGATCCCGGCCACGAGACTCACGGCGAGCTGATCTGTCGCGAAGCGGTCCGCGGCGATCGCCGCCGCATATGCGCCGCCGCCGAAGAACGCCGCGTGGCCGAGCGACGGCAGGCCCACATACCCGACGAGCAGGTTCAAGGAGCTCGCGAAGATCGCGAAGATGAGGATCTGACGGATGATCCCCGCCGCGAAGCGCGACGACTCCCAGGCCGCCGACCACTCTGGAAAGGTGAGCAACAGGAGCCACGCCAGCAGGACGAGCCCGGAACGAAAGAGCGTCGTCCGGCTCATCGGCCGATGCGTAAGCGGCCGAGCAGGCCGGTCGGCCGGAAGAGGAGAACGAGGGCCATGATCGCGAAGATCAGGCCGAGCGCGAACTGCGGCACAAGCACTTTGCCGAAGGTGTCCGCCGGCCCGACCACGCCGGCGCCCGCGACCGCCCCAGACAGGGACCCGAGACCGCCCACGACGACCACGATCAACGAGTAGATGAGCGCGTCGACGTCCATCCCGGGCTGGAGGCCGAAGACCGGCGCCGCCACCACCCCAGCGAGCCCCGCGAGCCCGGCGCCCACCGCGAAGGTGAGCGTGAAGAGCCGATCCGTGTCAATACCGAGCGCGCCGAGCATCTGGGCGTCCCCGACACCGGCCCGGACGAGGGCACCGAGCCTGGTGCGCCGGTGGATGACGTACATGAGGAGCGCGAGCGCGATCCCGAAGGCGATGACGAACAGGCGGTACGTCGGATAGTCGCTACCCGCGATCGGGACCGAGCGATCAAGGCCGGGTGGCAGCGGCAATGCCCGTACGGTGGCGCCCCAGCCCCAGTCGTCGCGCAGCCGGATGAAATCAGCGATCACGAGCGACAGCCCGATGGTGACCAGCACCTGATCGAGATGGCGGCCGCGAAGCCGGCGCAACAAGAGAGGCTCGACGATGAGCCCGACGAGCGCGAGCGCGAGCGGGGCCACCACCAGCGCGAGCCAGAAGGAGCCGGTCGCACGGCTGACCGACAGCGCGACGTAGGCGCCCAGCATGTAGAAGGCGCCATGGGCGAGGTTGACCACGTCCATCATCCCGAAGATGAGGGACAGGCCGGCGGCCAGAATGAACAGCAAGGCGCCGAACGAGATGCCGTTCAGCGCCTGCTGCAGCGCGTCTTGGAACG
>JANXXG010000002.1 GCA_025350745.1 Chloroflexota bacterium
CCAGCAGCGGCAGCGTTGGATGCACACAGTTCTGCGCGAGGCACGGCGAGTAGAACGGCGAGAGATACGGGTCGGCGTAGTAGTTGCCGTTCACGAGGGCGGCCCAGGTCGCGTACAGAATGAACCCGCCGAGGATCACGACGTAGACGAGCGGCTCGACCCACCACAGGTCCTTGCGCTCGATTCGCTCGCCGATCTTGCGGACGCCGGTCGCCGTGGCCATCCACTGGAACGCTAGGCCGGTGGACCGTGCGTGACAAAGACATAGATCGACTGCCAGCTATAGCCGTAGGGCATGGCTGCCTGTACGCTGACGCCGTCGGATGGAGCTTCAGCAGCTGCGGTACTTCGTCGCGGTCGCGGATACCGGCACATTCACCGCGGCCGCGCGCGAGCTGCACGTCGCCCAGCCGTCGGTGAGCAAGCAGGTCAGGAAGCTCGAGACCGAGCTCGACGCGACCCTGCTCGAGCGGCGAAAGGCCGGGATCGCACTCACCGATGCCGGTGCGACCCTGCTGCCGTGGGCCCGCCGGGTCCTCGCGGACATCGATGGGGCCCGCAGCGAGGTCGCGGGCCTCGCGAGCCTCGAACGCGGCCGCCTCTCGGTGGGCGCGACCCCCAGCCTCTCGACCGTCCTCCTCCCGCGGGTCCTCGCGAGCTTCCACGCCGCGCACCCCGGCGTGACCCTGAGCGTCGTCGAGGCCGGCTCGCGCGATCTCGTGGATCGCCTGGCCACGAGTGACCTTGACCTGGCGCTCGTGATCCTGCCTCTCCCGCGTGAAGAGCTGTTCGTCACGCTGCCGCTCCTCCGCGAGGAGCTCGTCCTCGCCGTCGCGAAGCGGCACCCGCTGGCCACGCGAAAGACGGTCCGGGTCGGCGAGCTGCGCGGGGTGCCGCTGGTGATGTTCCGCGACGGCTATGACCTCCGCAGCGCCACGATCGCCGCCTGCGAGCAGGCGGGCTTCCATCCGACCTTCGCGATCGAGGGCGCCGAAATGGATGGCGTGCTGCGGATGGCTGCGGCCGGGGTCGGGGTCGCGGTGGTCCCGAGCATGGTGGTCGAAAAAGGCGGGCCACTGGTGGCCGTTCGGCTCGTGCAGCCAACGCTCACCCGCTCCGTCGGCGTGGCGTTCCGCCGCGACCGCCATCGCTCGCGCGCCGCCGATGCGTTCGTGGCGCGCCTCCGGGAGTTCCTCTAGCCTCCGCGCGTGCCGCACCTGGTCGCCATCGGCATCGTCTCCAAAGACCTTCGTGCATCGATCGCCTTCTACCGGCTGCTCGGCGTCGAGTTCCCCGCCCCTGATGGCGACCACGTCGAGGCCACTCTGCCGGGCGGGCTGCGGGTCATGCTTGACTCGCTCGAGCTCATGCAGAAGCTCGATCCGGCGTGGATCAAGCCGGCCGGGCACCGGATGGGCCTCGCGTTCCAGTGCGGTTCACCCGGCGAGGTCGACGCGCTGCACGCACGAGTGACGGCCGCCGGTCACGATTCGAAGACGGCGCCGTGGGATGCGTTCTGGGGCCAGCGGTACGCGCAGGTCATCGATCCCGACGGCAACATCGTGGATCTGTTCGCGGGGCTACCAGCCGGCTAGCGCGCCCGAACGTGAGGGCGCTGAGCTCGTCGGCGTAGTCGCTCGGCCGTCATGAGGCGAGCGTAAAGACCGGGATCGGCTGGGCCTTCCCTTTCACCGTCGCCTCGCCGAGCGCGCGCAGCGGCATCGTCGCGTCCAGCTCGCGCGCAAGCTCACCGGAGAGCACCGAGTCCACGCCGAGGTCTTTGCAGAGCGACTCCATCCGCGCCGCGGTGTTCACGGTGTCGCCCATCGCGGTGTAGTCGGAGCGCTCCGGGAGGCCGATCGCGCCAAGGACGACCTCGCCGACATGGAGGCCGACGCCGTGCCTGAGGACCGGGGCGCCCGCTGCTGACCGATCGAGATTGAGCGCGGCCATCGCCGAGCGGATGTCGAGCGCCGCTCCCGCGGCGGCCCGGGCTCCGGTCGTGGTGTCGCTCATCGCGCCGAAGATGGCCATCAGCCCGTCGCCGGTGAACTTGTCGATGATGCCCCCGCGGTCGACGACCGCTCGGGCCATCGTTCGCAGATACACGTTGACGACGCCGACGACCGTCTCCGGGTCGAGCGTGTCGGCGAGGGCCGTCGACCCCCGCAGATCGGTGAACATGACGGTCACGACGCGCCGGTCGCCCGCGAGGCGCAGCTGATCGCCCTGGACGACGCGCTCAACGACGTTCGGCGGGAG
>JANXXG010000022.1 GCA_025350745.1 Chloroflexota bacterium
TCGGCGTAGGGCTCGCCCGCGGCGATCTTCTCGGCCTGGGCCTCGACGATGGTCCGAAGCTCCACCAGCTCCGACGCAGTGATGCGCGTCGCCGCCGCCGCCGCGATCGCGGGCTCGATGAGTCCACGCACCTCGATGACGTCTGAGATCGTGTGGCCCCGCGCGATCAGATTGGAGAGCGGCCGGGCCAGATCTTCCGGGATCGTGTGCCGCACGAACGTGCCGCCGCCGGCGTGGGTCTCGACGACGCCGAGGAGCTCGAGCGAGCGAAGCGCTTCCCGCACCGAGGCTCGCGATACCTGGAACTGCTCGGCGAGGGCGCGCTCAGGTGGCAGCTGGTCGCCGGGATGCAGCTCCCCGCGCTCGAGGAGGGCTTCGATCTGGCTCACGATGTCCTGGTACAGGCGGCTGCGACGGATCGGCTCGATGATGGCCAGAGGGTTCCTCCCCACAGGGTTTGTGGCGCAAATTGGTCCGATCGGGCTCTGGTCAGGTGGTCTGACCAGAACGAAACGGAACGCTACCGCCCGGCGGGGACCCGGTCAAGTGGAGTCTCGATGTGACCGGCCATCAGCAGGCCCAGACGTTCTTCCGTCGCGTCCTTCGCCGCCAGCGTTGCGACCAGCCGGCCTTCGAACATGACAGCGATCCGGTCGGAGAGCGCCCGGATCTCCTCCAGCTCGCTCGAGACCAGGAGGACGGCCGCGCCGCGGGCCCGCTGCTCAAGGAGTCGCTCCCAGACGTACTCGGTCGAGCCGATGTCGAGCCCCCGGGTCGGTTGGCTGATGACGAGAAGCTTCGGCTGCTCCGAGAGCTCGCGCCCCAGCACGACCTTCTGCTGGTTCCCGCCGGAGAGGTTGCCGACGATGGCGCGCGCGTTCGCCGGACGCACATCGAACTCCTTCGCAAGCCGCTCGCCGTTCGTTTGGATGACGCCGTCGTCGAGAACGCCCCTCCGGCTGAAGGGCGCCTGGTCCTGCTTTCCGAGAATGAAGTTATCGGCGACGGTGAACGCCAGGACGAGACCCTCGCGGCGGCGGTCCTCCGGCACGGATGCCACGCCCCGCTGCCTGGTGCGCTTCGGATCGTCGTGGGCGATGTCCGCGCCACCGATGGTGATCGTGCCGGTCGTCGGCTCACGCGACCCGAGCACGCACTCGGCGAGCTCGCTCTGGCCGTTGCCGCCCACGCCCGCGATCCCGAGGATCTCGCCCGCGTGGACCTTCAGATCGATGCCCTGGAGGACCTGCGCGCCGCGGTCGCTCCGGGCTCGAAGGTCGCGGATCTCGAGGACCACCTCGCTCGTCGCCGCGGCCGACCTTGGAGCGATCGGCCGAAGCTCGCGCCCGACCATGAGGCGCGCGATCTCGGGCGCGGTCGTGCCCTTCGTGACGAGCTCGCCGGCGTTCCGCCCTCCGCGCAGCACCGTGATGCGGTCGGTCACCGCGAACACCTCGCGAAGCTTGTGCGTGATGAAGATGATGATCTTGCCCTCGTCGCGCAGGGAGCGGACGATCAGGAAGAGCTCGTCGACCTCCTGTGGGGTGAGCACCGCCGTCGGCTCGTCGAAGATGAGCACTCCGCTGCCGCGGTAGAGGACCTTGAGGATCTCGACGCGCTGCTGGAGCCCGAGCGGAAGATCCTCCACCCGCGCGTCGGGATCGACCGAGATGTGGAACCGCTCTCCGAGCTCGCGCACCCGAATGGCGAGCGCGCGCTGACCGAGGATCGGCCCCGATCGCTCGTCCCCGAGGACGACGTTCTCCGCGACCGTCAGCGGCGGGACGAGCATGAAGTGCTGGTGGATCATGCCGATGCCGTGCGCGATGGCGTCGCGCGGGGAGTGGATCGCCGCGTCCTCTCCGCGAAGCCGGATCGTGCCGGCGTCCGCGCGGTACAAGCCGTACAGGATGTTCATGAGGGTCGACTTGCCGGCGCCGTTCTCGCCGAGGAGTGCATGGATCTCGCCGTCGTTGACGACGAGATCGACGTCCTGCAGTGCCGTGAAGTCTCCGAACCGCTTCGCGATCCCGCGCATCTCGATGTGGGGAACCGGTCCGGTCACGCGTGGCCTTCCGTCTCGTAGGGGACTCCGTCGGCGGCCGGCGCCCGCGAGCGGCCGACGAAACCGGCGACCCCGAGGATCGTGAGGATGTACGGCAGCGTCCCGAGGAGCTGCACGGGTACCCGCACGTCGCCGATCGACGTGCCCTGGAGCGATGTCGAGAGCGCGTTGCCGTAGCCGAAGATGAGACTGGCCACGAGCGCGCCCACCGGGGTCCAGCGGCCGAAGATCATCGCCGCGAGCCCGATGAAGCCTCGGCCCCCGGTCATGCCGTCGGTGAACGAATGGGCGACCCCGAGCGACAGGTAGGCACCGCCGAGCGCCGCGAGCGCACCAGAGGCGATCACCGCCGCGTAGCGGATCCGACGGACACGGATGCCGACGGTCTCCGCCGCGCGAGGATGCTCGCCAACGGCCCGGACGCGCAAGCCGGCGACCGTGCGGAACAAGAAGACCTGCAGCAGAACGACGAGCAGCAACATGACCCACACCATGCTGTTCTGGCCACCGATGGCCTCGCCGACATACGGCACCCCGCTCAGGAAGTCGAGCCGGAGGTCCGGCAGTCCCGGCAGGTCCGCGGGGGTGCCGGTCGTGCCGTAGAGCTGGTAGTCGAGATACGTGGTCAAGCCGAGGGCCAGGATGTTCAGGGCCATCCCGGACACGATCTGATCGCTCCGCAGCGTGATCGATGCGTACGCATGAAGGGCGGCGACGGCCACGCCCGCAAGGACCGCGATCGCGAGCGCGATCCAGATGTTCCGACTGCGGTCCGCGGCGACGATCCCGAAGAACGCCCCGGCGAGCATGCAGCCCTCGAGAGCGATATTCGTGACGCCACTGCGCTCCGTGACGACGCCGCCGAGCGCCGCCAGCGCGATCGGCGTCGCCAGACGAAGGGTGGCCGCCAGCACGCTGGCCCCGACGAGCAGCTCCCAGCTCACGCGATCGCCTCGACCGGTCTGCGGCCCCGCCGCTTCGTCAGCGACCGGACGATGGCCTCGGCGGCGATGACGAACAGCACGAACGCCTGGATGATCGCGACGAGATTCGAGGAGATGTTCGCGTGCGACTGCATGTACGCGCCGCCGTGGACGAACGCGCCGAAGAGCAGCGCCGCGAAGACGATGCCGACCGGCGAGTTCTTCCCAAGGAGGGCCACAGCGATGGCGTCGAAGCCGTAGCTCGAGGAGAAGCCGTCGTAGACCCGGCCGAACAGACCGCTCACTTCGATCATGCCGCCGAGGCCGGCGAACCCGCCCGCGATCGCCATGACCAGGATGAGGTGCTTCGCGGGGTCGATGCCCGCCTGCGCGGCCGCGCGTGATCCGAGGCCGACGGCACGCAGCCGGTAGCCGAGCGGTGTCCGCCAGAGCAGGAACCAGAACGCCAGGACGGCGAGCGCCGCGAGGATCAGGCCCGCGTGGAGCCTGCTGAAGGGCACGAGCTCGTTCGGGATGATCACCGGGAGCCGTGCGCCGGAACCGATGGGCGTCGACGCCGGCGTGCCGAGGGCGTTCTGTGCGGTCATCGGACCGGCCTGCAGCAGCCAGTGCATCACGAAGACGATGGTGTAGTTGAGCATGATCGTCGTGATGACCTCGTTCACTCCCCGGACCGCTTTCAGCACGCCGACGATGCCGCCGTAGAACGCGCCGCCGGCGATGCCGAACACGATCACGATCGGCATGAGCAGCAGGCCCGGAAGGGACGCGAATTGCGAGCCGGCCCAGCCTGCGGTCAGCGCGCCGACCAGGAGCTGACCCTGCGCGCCGATGTTGAACAGGCCCGTGCGGA
>JANXXG010000117.1 GCA_025350745.1 Chloroflexota bacterium
GGCCGGCCGCGGCGTCCGAGGCCGCCAGCAGCGCGCGCGCCCTCTCGAGCGTCCCGTCCGGAAGTCGCAGGGCCAACGATGCCGCGAGCCGATAGTGGTGCAGGGCGCTGTCGAGGTCGTGCAGGGCCGATGCGCGCTCGGCCGCCCGGAAGGCGTAGTCGATGGCCCGCATCGTGTGGGTCGAAGCCGCGAAATGCTGCGCCAGCAGCGACGGCTGCTGGACCGCGACCTCGGGCCGGCCCGTCTCGATGGCCAGACCGACCCGTCCGTGCAGCTCCTCACGGTGGCGGGCGAGCATCGCGCCGTACACGACCTCGCGAAGACCGGTCTGCTTGAAGCGGTGCAGGTCGCCGTCGCGCTCGACGATCCCCGCCGACGTGAGACTCTCGAGCACACCGTCGACGTCGACCTCCTGCGAGAAGATCGAGCGGAGGATCGCCGCGTCGAACGCCCGCCCGACGACCGCCGCCGCGTGCAGGACCCGGCGCTCGGGCGCGGCGATCGCGTCCACCCGGCGGAGCAGCAGCTGCTGCAGCGAATCGGGGAGGTCGGGCCGACCCGAGACATCGACAAGAGGACCTGACCCTTCGCGCTCGACGATGACCCCGGTCGACGTCAGGTAGCGGACAGCCTCCTCGCAGTAGGCCGGATTGCCTTGCGCCTTCTCGGCGATGTCCCGATCCACGCCGCCGTTCGGCACCAGGGCGTGCACCAGGGCCGCGGCGCTCGCCGGGTCCAGCGGTCGCAGCCGCCGCTGCACGTGCTCGCGGGTCGTGGCCCACGGCGCGCTGAACTCGGGGCGGTACGCGACGATGGCGAGTGTCCGGGCCGAGGCGAGGCCCTGCGCGAGATGTCCGAGCGCGGCGAGAGAGGATGGGTCGATCCACTGCAGGTCGTCGACCGCGACGACGAGACCCTGCGACGAGGCGACCCGCGCGAGCAACGCCGCGAAGCCGCGGCCGAGGAGCCTGCGCTTCGTCTCGCCGGCCATCGCCGGCATGTCCACCCCGTACCCGAGCGCGGCGAGGATCAGCGCGCGCGTGTCGGGTTGGATGTCCGGCTGCGTCTCGTTGATGAGATGCAGCGCGTGATCGGCCGAATGCGCGCGCTGGATCCCGATGACCCGGCGCAGCAGATCGCCGATGGCGCCGTACGCGCGGTGCTGGTCGTACGGGGTGCAGCGCACCCGGGCCACCCGGGCCCCGCGGAGCCGCGGATCGGCGATGAGCTCATCGATGAGCCGGGACTTTCCGAGGCCGCTCTCGCCCACGAGCGAGACAAGGCGGCCGTTGCCGGCCAGGGCATCATCGAGCGCGCCGAGCAGGGAGCTCATCTCGGCGTCGCGTCCGATGAGCGGCGATCGCTGCTGTGGCGCGCTGTCCGCTGCCGCCGTGCTCACCAGGCGCCAGGCGACCAGCGGGGTGCTCTTGCCGCGCGCCACGACCGGCGGATGCGGCTCATAGGTGAACAGCCCCGGCGTCCGCCGATACGTCGCGTCGCCGACGAGCACCTCGCCAGGCTCGGCGGCCTGCTCGAGGCGAGCCGCCACGTTGACAGCGTCGCCGAGGACGCCGAATTCGCTCTCGCGGTCGCCGATCGCCCCCGTCACCGCGATGCCCGTGTTGACGCCGACGCGGAGCGCGAGGCGCCGCGCGGTCCGCTCACCGATCCGCTCGTTGGCGCGCTCGAGCGCGGCGAGGATCGCCAGCGCCGCGCGCTGCGCCTGCTCCGGGTGGAGGGCTGTTTCGTCCCCGACCGCCCCGAACGCCGCGACGACCGCGTCCCCGATGTACTTCTCGATGATGCCGTCATTGAGCCGGATGTCCGCCGCGATGAGATCCCACACCGTCCGCATGGTCTCGTGCAGCTCCTCGGGGCCGAGACGCTCTGCCAGAGCGGTGAATCCCGAGATATCGGCGAACAGGACCGTGACCTGACGGGTCTCGCCCGCGCGCTCCGGCGCCTCGTCGCCGAGACGCGTACCGCAGCGGCCGCAGAACACGAAGCCCGCCGGCATCGTTTCGGCGCACCGCGGGCACGCCGAGCTGAGCTCGATCCCGCATTGGCCGCAGAAGCGCATGCCGGACGGATTGCCATAGCCGCAGGAAGCACAAAGCACTGGCTAGGGCAGGGTAGTACGGGCAGCCGCGCAAGCGGGTGTCCGCGCGGCGCCAGCCGCTAGAGGCGGAGGAGTACCGCGCCAGCGACGAACGACGCCGTGGCCAGCAGCCCAAGCCAGATCGCGAGCCCGTAGACAAGGACCCGCAGCGCCGGCTCGACCCGCGGCCCGTCCTTCGTTGCCGCCGCATCGCGGGCGAGCTGGCTCACGCGGTCCCGAAGGACCCGAAGGTCATCGCGGACCAAAGACACATCGCGCGAGTTCCGGCCGATCGCTTCGCTCATCGTGCTCACGTCCTCGGACACCCCCTTGAGCTCATCGGTGTTCCGGCGAAAGCTCTGCGCGATCGACAGGAGCGGCTGGGCGCCAAGGATGTTCACGGACATCGCGTCGGCGAGCTGTGCGCTCGTGGCGGAGGCGTTCTTCAGCAGCTGCGACGCGTGCGCGGACGACGTCTTCGCGTCATCCAGGCTGTGCCCGAAGCCGTCGAAGGCGGCGGCGGTGTGATCGAGCGCGGTCGCCGCGGCCGCGAGCGAATCACCCGCCGAATCGGCCGCGACCGCGGCCCGCGTCAGGAGGGGACCGAGGGCGATGAGCGCCGCCCCGACGAGCACGAGCCCCAAAAGGCCGTATGTGGCGAGCATCCAGCCCAGGAGGCGGACGGTCCGGCGCGGCAGCCGGGTCTCGGTCGTGGGGCTCATCGGCACAGCCCGAATGCAACAATCAGGCCTGAAAGCGGCGTGCTACGCTATACGCGCAAACAGGTCACGGCACGACGATCGATCCAAGGATTCGAGGGACTTCTCCTTTCGGCCCGAGGTGGTGCGATTCGGGTCCGGACCAACAAATAAGGAGAAGCCAAATGAGCTTCAGCGACATCACTCTCACCTGTAAGGACTGCGGGAACCCGTTCGTGTTCACCGCGGGGGAGCAGGAGTTCTACCAGCAGCGCGGGCTGATGAACCAGCCCGGACGGTGCAGCGACTGCCGCGCCGCCCGCAAGACCTCCGGCGGTGGCTCGAGCTACGGCGGAGAGCGTGAGTTCTTCACCGCGACCTGCTCGTCCTGTGGCAAGGAGGCCCGCGTGCCGTTCCAGCCGCGTGGCGACAAGCCCGTCTACTGCAGCAGCTGCTTCGAGACCCGTCGACCGGCAAGCCGGTAAAAAGCGACTCGAATAGCGACAAGGGCCGGGCTCCTTCGGGAGCCCGGCCCTTTAGCATTCACTCTTGATGCCGATCGAGACGATCATCAAGCTGACCGGCGGACCGCTCTCCAACAAGATCGTCAACGCCGGCGCGGTGCAGCTCGGATCGCTCATCCGCCTCACCCGCCACTCCGGCTCGCCGGTGTTCTACCGGATCACGAAGGTGGACGAAGTCCCGAACCGCACCTCATACACCGCGACCGCGAAGTTCGAGCCAAAGGGCGACGGCCGCTAGCGAGCGCCTCCTCCCGGCTGAAGCGTGAGCGCGAGAAAGCGTTCCATCGCCGACAGCGCGATCTGACCGCCGATTCCCCACGACACCGCATCGAATCCGTGGCCCGCCCACGGCAGCTCCACGAGCGCCACCGCATTCCCCCCTTGTGACAGCACCGCAGCGAGCGCCTCGGAGTTGAACGGCTGCACGATCTGATCCGCGAGTCCGTGGATCAGGAGCGTTGGCGGGACCGGGCGGTCCACTGATCGTTGCGGTGTCGCGAGCTCGTACAGCGCGGGAGCGGTGTCGGGTGTTCCGCCCAGGAAGTCGGCGATCGCGGCCGACCCATTGATGAGGTCGGGATCCGACGGCACGCGATAGTCATATGCGAGGTCGGTCGGCCCGTATAGCGAGATCACCCCGCGTACCGTCGCGGGCCGCCCGCAGCCATCGGGCAGGGGATCCCGGCCGGCGCGATATGCCGCGAGCAGCGCGAGGTGCGCGCCGGCGGACCGCCCGAGGATCGCGACGCGCTCCGGGTCCACGTTGTCCTCGGCCGCGTGCGCCCGCACGTGCCCGAGCGCGCACAACACGTCCTTGAGCTGCGCCGGGAACGTCGCCTCAGGAACGAGCCGGTATTCGATGTCGTACACGGTGACGCCGCGCCCGGCGAAGATGCGATTCGTGACCGTCGGGTCGGTGGAGCCCTCGCCCTTGTCCCCGTTGCGCCAGCTTCCGCCGTGGATCACGACGAGCGCCGGGTGCGGACCGCTCCCTGCACCGTCGTAGCGGTCCAGCCGGAGCGTCGTCGCTCCGACGCTCCGGAACGGCACATCGTTCGTGCGCTTCACCTGGGGGGTCGGGAGCCGGGTGAACAGTCGCGCGATGCTG
>JANXXG010000040.1 GCA_025350745.1 Chloroflexota bacterium
TACGTGTGCCTCGACGCCGGCCTCCAGGAGCAGCGGCTCGCGGAGCCGATCGCATTGCCTGATGTCGGGGCGTACCCACTACCGACGCCGCCGGCGCCCGATCCGGATGCCGTCGCGCACGCGGCCGCGCTCCTCGTCGCCGCAGAGCGACCCGTGTTGCTCCTCGGGCACACCGGCGGGACCGAGAGCGGATGGGCGGCGACCATCGCCCTTGCGGAGATGCTCGGCCTCGCCGTCGTCACGGATCGGTCGAGCCAGGCCGCGTTCCCGACCGACCATCCCCTGCATCAGGGGATGTGGCGGACGCAGACGGGAGACGCCGCCGCTCTCACGATCCGCGAGGCCGACGTGATCCTCGCGGTGCAGCGGACCGATGTCGCCGGTGCGCTCCACCAACGGTCGGGCCGGTCCGGCCCCCCCGCGCGCGTCATCAACGTGACCCTTGAGCCGTACGCGGTCCGCTCATGGTCGGCGGATCACCAGGAGCTTCCCGCAGCGGAGCTCACGATCGCCTCGAGCGCCGAGCCCGCGATCCGGGCCATCGCCGCCGCGGCGGCAGACGCCGTGCGGGCCGACGCCGGTGTCCGGCGGCGGATCGAAGAGCGCACGCGGTCGCTTGCCGATCTCTCCCGCGCGGGGCGGGCGCGCCTCGACGCGGCGAACGGTGCGGAGGCCGGCGCCCACCCGATCCGTTTCTCGCGCGTGGTAGCGGAGCTGCGCGCGGCGCTCGGACCTCGGTATCACGACGCCATCGTCGCGCAGGCGCCGCATACCCCGTGGCCCACGGCGACGTGGGATTTCAGCACCCCCAAGAGCTACCTGGGTCATGACGGCGGGGCCGCGGTGGGCTCGGGTCCGGGCATCGCGGTCGGCGCAGCGCTTGCCGCGCGGGGCAGCGGGCGACCGGTCATCGCGGTCATCGGAGATGGCGAGCTGCTCGCGGCGCCGACGGCCCTCTGGACGGCGGCACATCATGGGATCCCGGTGCTCTTCGTGATCGAGAACAACCAGAGCTATCACAACGACGAGGTCCATCAGGACCGCGTCGCGAGAGCGCGCGGGCGCAACGCGGAGAACCGCTGGATCGGCCAGCGCATGGATCGCCCGGCCATCGACTACGCGGCGCTCGCGCGCGATCTCGGCGCGTTCGGGATCGGACCCGTTGACGATCCGGACGGCCTGCGCGCGGCATTCGACGAGGCGCTCCGCGCGCTCGATGACGGCCGGCCGGTGCTCGTGGACGTGCGGGTGGGTGGCTAGCGGAAGCGGGCCAGCTCCCGCTTGCGGACGATCGTGTCGATCAGCGCGGGCCGGCCTTCCTTCTTGATGACATCGATCGCCCGCTTCAGGGCCTCGGCAACATCCTTCGGATCTTCGATCGGCCCCTCGCTGTACCAGCCGAAGGACTTCGCCAGCATCGCGAAGTCCGGCGCCGGATCGGAGAGGTCCATACCGATGTTGGCCTTCGCCTTGTCCGTGCCGCGCTTCTCAGCGACCCGGAGCTGATGCTCCCAGTCGTTGTAGTAGGCCCGGTTGTTGTACATGACCAAAAGCATCGGGAGCTTGAGGTGCGCGGCCGTCCACAGCGCACCCGGGTCGAACAGCAGATCGCCATCAGGCTGCAGGTCTACGATCAGCTTCCCATCGCCGCGGTGCGCGAGTGCGACCCCGATCGAGATCCCGATCTGGGTCGCGGTCCCCAGTGCCCGGCCTGGCCACCGGACCGGGGAATCGATGTCCCAGAGCTTCCAGGCCCAGTCCTCGAGGTCGTTCGCCGTGAGGACCCAGTCCTCATCCTTGATCGCATCCCAGACCTCGCTCGCGAGGCGCGCCGGCCACATCGGCTTGTCGTCCCAGTGTTCGCGGCTCTTCTTCTGCACCTCGGCGCGCAGCTTCGCGTTCTCCTCCTCGAGACGCGCGCGGCGACCCGGCCACGTCGCGCTCGCGTCCTCGGCGATCAGCTCGCGGAGCGCGGGCAGGGCGAGCGCCGGTTCGGCGACGATCGAGAGGTCCACCGGCTGGTACTTCCCCAGATCCTCGGACCACTTGCTCGAGCGGAGCTCCATGATGCCGAGGTCGATGAGCTTGCAGTCCGTGGGGACGCGGGACTGGGTCTGGTGCGTCGACCGGTCGAGGCGGTTGAGCGCCCGGGAGAGATCGCCGACATCGACGCTCAGCACGAGATCCGCATCTGCGAGGACGGCCTCCGAGCCGGTGAAGTTGAGCGGGTGGCGCGTCGCCATGTTCAGGCGCCCCTGGAGATCGATGACCGGCGCGCCGAGCATCTCGGCGAGCCGCCGAAGCTCGGAGAATGCGACCGGGTGACGCCCGGCGTACTCGGCGACGATCACCGGACGTTCGGCATGCGCGATGAGGTGAGCGGCATGCTCGAGCGCGCTCGGGTCGGCCTGCACGGATGTCGGCCGGGCGCCCGCGATCTCGGCCGCGACGCTGACAGGTGCTTCGAGCTCATCCTCCTGGAGGCCCGCGTCGTAGCAGATGTACACCGGACCGGCCGGCTCCTGAGTCGCGATCCGGAAGCCGCGAGCGAAGGAGCCGCCGAAGTCCGCGATGCTCGCGGGCTGGTCGTCCCACTTCACGAAGTCGCGGACCGCATTGCCCTGGACGAGCGCGGTGTGGATCCAATCGATGTATGGACGGCGCTTGCTGCGGTCGACCGGACCGGTCGCGCCGAGCACGAGGACCGGCACCCGGTCAACGTGCGCGTAATAGATGGCCATCGTGCAATGCAGCAGGCCGACGACGTCGTGGACGATCGCGGCCATCGGCCGGCCGGTGACCTTCGCGTAGCCATGTGCGATCGCGACGGCGACCTCCTCGTGGGTGCAGGTGACGATCTCGGGGTGATTGCCGCCGTAGTTGACGAGCGAGTCGTGTAGCCCGCGATATGACGCGCCCGGGTTCAGCGCCGCGTACTCGAGCCCGAAGCCCTGAAGCAGATCGACGATGACATCCGAGCCGTAGCGCTGGGCCAATCCATCCCCCTCTGTTGATCTCACGCGGAGATCCGCGCGTCGCGGTCATCGAATTGTTATACCTTTGGGCCGGACGCGCTCGCACAGGGAGGTCGCAGAGCATGGCGATGACGTTCACGCCGGTGCGGCAGGCCCGGGCCTCGGGCGAGATCGTGTCCCAGATCGAGCGGGCCATCTTCTCCGGCGAGCTGAAGAGCGGGGACCGCCTCGAATCCGAGCGCGAGCTGGCCGAGCGCTTCAAGGTCTCCCGCATCACGGTGCGCGACGCCCTCCGGGTCCTCGAAGCCCGCGGCCTGGTCCATGTGAAGGTCGGAGCGAGCGGTGGCGCGTTCGTGACCGAGACGAACGTCGATCAGGTGTCCGAATCGATCTCGACCATGATCCTGCTGCGGCGAATGACGCTCTCCGGCGTCGCCGAGGCCCGCACCATCGTCGAGACCGCAACGTCGGCGCTTGCTGCCCAGCGCGCCGACGCGGCGGCGATCGAGCGCATCGAACGCAGCGTCGAGCGCGCCCGCGCGGTCGTGCGGGAGCAAAAGCCCCACACCGAAGCGAGCATGGACTTCCACGTCGCGGTCGCGGACGCTGCGGGAAACGAGCTGCTCGCGGCGACCATCG
>JANXXG010000053.1 GCA_025350745.1 Chloroflexota bacterium
GGACGATGCCGAAAGCGACGCCGGCTGGACCGCCAACGGGTTCATCCGGTCATCGAACGTCGTGAAGCAGCGGTACATCGTGCAGGTCATCCGATTCGGGGCGACGCCCGCGGTCGAGCGCCACGTCGTGGAGGACGGCACGCTCGAGCTCGATGTCGATGGCTCGAAAGACCGTCGCCCGCCGCTCATCGCCATCACCGGGATCGCGCCCCGGTCGACCGAGCCGGTCACCTTCAGCCTGAGCGCCCGGTGAAGCCTGTCCGGATCGCCGTGATCCCGGCGGGCGGGCTCGGGACCCGGTTCCTGCCGTTCAGCCGCAGCGTGCCAAAGGAGCTGCTTCCGATCGTGGACACGCCCGTGCTCGAACATGTCGTGAGCGAATGTGCCCGATCCGGGATCGAGCGGGTCGTGCTCATCGTCGCCCCGGGAAAGGAGTCGCTCGCGGCGCACTTCCAGCCCAGCCCGCGGATCGAACGCCGGCTCCGCGAAGAGGGACGGGACGCCGAGCTGGCCGCCCTGAAGCGGCCGGAGACGCTCGCCCAGGTGGAGATCGTGGTCCAGGAAGAGCCCAGGGGGAATGGTGACGCCGTGCTGCGGGCCCGCGAGGCCGTGGGGGGCGAGCCGTTCGCGATGCTCTGGGGAGATGACTTGGTCATCGGTGGCACGCCCGCCCTCCGGCAGATGCTCGACGCCCGGGACCGGCTCGGGGGCAGTATTGCGGGCGCGGCCGGGGTCGAGCCCGCGCTGACCTCCCGATATGGGATCTTCCGCGGCGGGGCCGACGCCTCCCACGGCGGGGCCTTCCGGGTCACCGGGATGGTCGAAAAGCCGGCCCCCGCAGACGCCCCGAGCGACCTCGCCTCGGTCCACGGCTACGTCCTCGAGCCCGCGATCTTCGAGTACCTGGCTGCCCTTCGGCCGGGCCGGGGCGGGGAGATCTGGCTCGTCGATGCGGTCAGCGCCATGGCCGCGCGCGAGGCCGTGTGGGCGGTCGAGCTGGCCGGCGACCGGTACGACGCCGGCGACCGGAGCGGCTACGTGACCGCCTTCGTCGACCAGGCCCTGGCTCGCGACGACGTCGGACCGGCGCTGCGCGACCATCTTCGGCAGCGCGGTTGGACTCCGCCGGGCTCCTGAGCGGTCCTGGTCGGGCGGAGAGCGGCCACTTCCTTGCCTCCCCGCGACCGCGAACGGTCGCAGCCGTGCTCTGGTAGCCTTTCGGCGTCCCCCTTTCGTACACCTTGGCTTCGCCATGGCCGCGTGCGACTGGGCGATGGGGCAATGAGGAGGCGGTCATAGCGAGAGCGGTGTTGGTCCAGCGGGTCCTGCGGAGCGCGGGCCTTGGCGTGTTGGCCTTCTTGGTCATGGCCGGGACCTGGGCGGCCGTCGCGCCGGCGAAACACGACCCCATCCCCCTGGCGGTCGCCGGTCTCGAACGGGTATCCGGGGCCGCCCGGTTCCGTCCACTGGCCGCCATCGACCAGCTGACCGCCGTCACCCTGGTCATCGACGGGATCTCCGTCGCGACCGACGCCCACCCCGGGGAGACCGTCGCGGCCCTCCTGCGGTCGGCCGGCCTGGACGTCGGCCCTGGGGACCGGCTGTCGGTGGCGCCTGACCAGAGCCTGGTCCCCGGCCTTCGCATCCTCCTGGACCGGGGTTTCCCGGTGACGGTCGTCGACGGCGGGACCCCCATCGCCCTGCGCGCCCAGCCGGGCCCGGTCGGGGACTTCCTCGCCCGTGCGGGCGTCGTCCTCGGTCCGATCGACCGCTTGGAAGTCGCCGCCGAAGGGCCGATCGTGCCGGGCGCGATCGTCGGGATCGAGCGGATCACCGAGAACACCGTCACCGAGACGATCCCGGTCAGCGCGCCGGTGCGGACCGTCGCGGAGCCTGACCAGTACCAGGGCTGGCAGCAGGTCGCCGTCGCCGGAAGCGCCGGCGAGTCGCGGATCACCTTCACCGTGCGGTACGTCAACGGCGCCGAGGCCGAGCGCACGATCATCGCCACCGAGGAGCTGTTGGCGCCGGTCGCGCAGGTGCTCCACGTCGGGATCAAGCCGAAGCCGGCGCCGCCCGCCCCGAGCGAGATCGCGGCCATCATCACCGCAGCAGCCGACAAATACGGAGTCAGCGCGGACACGCTCTTGCGCGTCGCTCATTGCGAGAGCCGCTACGACCCGCTCGCCTACAACGGGATCCTCGGCGCATCCGGCCTGTTCCAGATCATCCCGGGCACCTGGCGGGCGAACAGCGTCGCGGCGGGCTACGGCGGCGCCAGCGTGTGGGATGCGGTGGCCAACGCGAATGTCGCCGCGTGGATGTTCTCCCGAGGCCAGGCCCGGCAATGGGCCTGCAAATGAGGACCACGCCCTAGGCTCGCGACAGTGCACTCGCCGAAGGCCGACCTCAGCGACCGGCGGGCCCTGCGCGCGCTCCTCGACCGGTACGACGTGCGCGCGTCGAAAGGGATCGGCCAGCACTTCCTGGTGGACCGCGCGGCCTTGGATTCGATCGTCGAGGCTGCGGAGCTTTCCCCGAGTGATGACGTTCTGGAGATCGGCCCCGGTCCAGGCGTGCTGACGGCGGCGCTCGCCGACCGTGCGCGGTCGGTCACCGCGGTCGAGATCGACGAGCGGATGGTCAGGGTCCTTCGCGACACGGTCGGCGACCGCGAGAACGTCCGGATCGTCCGTGGCGACGCGCTCGAGGTCGACCTCTACGCGGCCGGGCCACGGCCGCCGACCCGCATCGTCGCGAACCTGCCGTACCAGATCACGTCGCCGCTGCTCATCCGGTTCCTCGAGGATCCGCGGCGCGCTCCCCTCATGGTCGTGCTCGTTCAGGACGAGGTCGCGACGCGGATCGTCGCCCAGCCGGGTGACGCCAGGGAACGGGGCTTCCTCTCGGTCTTCGTCCAGTGCTTCGCCGAGCCGATCATCGTTCGCCGGGTCCCGGCCGGCTCGTTCCAGCCGCCGCCGAAGGTCGACTCCGCGATCGTGGCGCTCCGCGTCCGGGCCGAGCCGTCGTTCGCACCGTTGGACCGGGCGTCGTTCCTGGCGCTCGTCAGCGACGCCTTCCGCCACCGGCGCAAACAGCTGCGCGGCGCGCTGGGGTTCGAGGCTGGTGTGGGGAAGGAGCGGGCCGAGGTTGCGCTCGCTGCGGCCGGCATCGCGCCCACGCGGCGGCCGGAAGAGCTCTCCGTCGCGGAGTGGGTCCGGCTCGCCACGGCGCTCGGAGCCGCGCGATGAGTCGTGCGATCCGCCTGACCGCTCCCGCAAAGGTGAATCTCACGCTCGAGGTCCTGGGGAAGCGCGAGGACGGCTACCACGACCTGCGGAGCGTGTTCGCGACGTTCGACCTCGCCGATCGGGTGCGGATCGCGTCGGCCGGCCGCCTGGACGTGCAGGTGCGACCGGATCCGGGCGCACCGGCCGGCCGGGAGCTCACCGCGCTCGCCGTCGAGGCGTTCGCCGCCGCGCTCGGACGGCCGCCGCACGCGCACGTGCGGGTCGCGAAGCGGATCCCGGTCGCCGCGGGGCTGGGCGGCGGGTCGAGCGATGCGGGAGCGGCCCTCCGCGGCCTTGCGCGGCTGTGGCGCTCGACCGTCGAGCTGGGGCCCGCGGCCGCCTCCGTTGGGTCCGACGTCCCGTTCTTCGCGACCGGAGCGGCGTTCGCGCTGGTCGAGGGCCGCGGCGAGCGCGTCAGGATGCTCCCTGCGCCGGCAGGGGCGCTCTGGATCGTCCTCGTTCGCGTCGGCGCGCGGCTCGCGACCGCCGACGTGTTCGCGGCCCTCCGCCCCGACGAGTGGAGCGACGGCTCCCGCTCGGCCGCGCTGGCGCGCGCGTTCGACACCCTGACCGTCGATCCCGACACGGTGCGCGCACAGCTTCGTAACGATCTCGCGGATGCGGCGGCCCGGGTCTGCCGCGAGATCGGAGAGACGCGTCTCGTCGCGGGCGCGAAAGGCGTGACGTTGTCGCTCTCCGGCAGCGGACCCTCGCTGTTCGCGGTGGCCGATGATCGTCGTGATGCGTTCCGCCTCGCACGCATCCTGCGGGGACAGGGCCTTGATGCGAGAGCCCGGGCGCTTGGACGAACGGTCGCGACCGTCTGAGCGAGCGCTGTCCTCCTACGATCAGAACGTGGATGAAAAGACCGACCTCACCGTCCGGCAGGCCGGCCGCAAGGGCGGCAAGAAGACCGCTACCAAGCACGGCCCGGAGTTCTATCGAGAGATCGGCCGTCGCGGCGGTCAGGCCCGCAAGAAGCAGCTGGGCGCCGGCGGATATGCGGACCTCGGCCGCAAGGGCGGGGAGGCGCGCAAGGGGCAGCTCGGCAGCGAGGGCTACGCGCAGCTCGGCCGCCGCGGAGGGGAAGCCCGGAAGATTCAGCTCGGGAGCGAGGGCTACGCCCAGCTCGGCCGGAAGGGCGGCCGCCGCGTCGCCGAGCTCATCAAGCGTGGCAAACGGCCGACCGGCGGCAGCAGCGGGTCCGCAGCCTGACTGCAACCTAGACTTGGGCCATGTCCCGCAGCATCTCGTCCCGTCGTTGGGGCGTGGCCAAGTGGTAAGGCAGAGGAATTTGGATCCTCGATCCCAGGTTCGAATCCTGGCGCCCCAGCCCGCCCGCTGATCCGCAGCTCGACCCGATGAGCGGGCAGCACCTCGCGCTCGTCCTGGCCGCGGGGCACGGCACCCGGATGCGCTCGAAGACGCCGAAGATCCTGCAACGCTGCGCCGGGAAGCCGCTGTTGCTCTGGGCGGTCGAGGCTGCGACCGCCGCGGGCGCCCGCATCGTCGTGGTGCTCTCGCCGGAGCTGGAGGCGCCCGGCCGGGAGCTCCTCGCATCCGGGACCTCCGGGATCATCGTCGCGATCCAACCGCAGATGAAAGGCACCGGCGACGCGGTCCGCGCGGCTCTGGATGCGACGGACGCCCGGGATGGCGAGGCGTTCG
>JANXXG010000100.1 GCA_025350745.1 Chloroflexota bacterium
GGGGATCTGTCGGCGCTGTCCCGGACGCTGGCCGCACAGGCGGTCGCGGCCCTCGATCGCGGGGATGCGCATGAAGCCGAGCCGCTGGCCCTCGAGCTGCTCGCGACGGCCGCACGCGTCGGGGACATCGGCGGCCAGGCCCGAGCGCTCCGAGCGCTCGCGAAGTCCCACGAGCTGCTCGGCCGGGAAGCGGAAGCGCATCGGGCCCTCCAGCGCGCGCTCGCGCTCGCCGACCCGAACGTGCCCGACGCGCCGGCCGAGGCTGATGCGGCGCGAACGCTCCTCGCGCTCGGGCGGCTTGCCATCCGCCAGCCCGACCTCGCACTCGCGGCCACCACGCTCGAGGAGGCCCGGCTGGTCGCGCCGCGCTCGGGAGACGAGGTGCATCTCGCGGCGCTGATCTCGGGAGAGCTTGCGCGCGTGGCGATCGCGCGCGGGGCCATCGATGAGGCCCGTCAGCACGCCGAGGCCGCGACATCCGCCCAGCGGGCCCATCGCTGCCGGCGTTGCGCGGCCGAGATCGGACCGGCGCTCGTCGAGGCGAACATCGCGGCGGGCGATCTGCCCGGAGCCGACGCCGCCCGCGCGATGTCCCTCGAGGCGGCGTACCGGCTCAACCTCCCGATCGCGATCGCCGCCATGCGGCTCGCGGCTGGTCGTCTCATGACCGTTCGCGGCGACGCGACAGGCGCGGCGGCGGAGTACGGGGCGGCGCTCGCGACGTTCGAGCGGCTCGGGCCGCGGCACTTGGTCGTCGAGACGCGGGCCGCGCTCGCCGAGACGGCGATCGAACGGCCGGAGTCGGCGTAGCGGACGCGGCCGTCAGGCCGCGGTGATGACTAGAACTCTCCCATGACGATCCGCTCCCGGCCGTGCAGGTATGGGCGGAGCACAGCGGGGATCAGGAGGGAGCCGTCGGCCTGCTGGTAGTTCTCCATGATCGCGATCATGAGCCGTGAGAGCGCCACCCCAGACGCGTTGAGGATGTGCGGGCGTTCCGCCTTGCCCTTGGGATCGCGCTTGAAGCGGATGTTGGCGCGCTCCGCCTGGAGCGACCCGCCGTCACTGCACGATGAGACCTCGAGCCACTCTCCCATCACCGGACCCCACGCCTGGACGTCGAACCCCTTCTTCGCGACGAACCCAAGGTCCGCCGAGCATCGTTCGGTCACCTGCACCGGGATCTCGAGACGCTCGAGGATCATCACCGCGCGCGCGGTCAGCTCATCGAGCATCCGTCGCGAGTCCTCCGGCGCGCACAGCACGACCATCTCGACCTTGTCGAACCAGTGCACCCGCTTGATGCCCCGGACGTCCCGACCGGCGCTCATGTGCTCGCGCCGGAAGCAGGGCGTGTAGGCCACGTATCTGATCGGCAGCTTGTCGAAGGGCACCGTCTCGTCGCGGTGGATCGAAACGAGCTGCGGCTCGGCCGTCGGGATGAGCCAGACGTCGTCGTCCTCGTCCCGGTAGAGGTTCTCGTCGAAGTGCGGCAGATGCGCGCTCGCGGTGAGCGTCTCGCGCCTGGTGACCGGCGGGGGGTAGATCTCGATGAATCCGTCGCTGGTGTGCACATCGAGCATCCAGGTGATGAGCGCGCGCTGCAGCGCCGCCCCGGCGCCCCGGAACAGATAGAACCGCGAGCCCGATAGCTTCGTCCCGCGCGGGATGTCGAGGATCCCGAGGCGCTCGCCGAGCTCCCAGTGCGGTAGTCCAGGGAACGCCAGCGGCTTGGGCGAGTCCTCGCGGATGACCGGGTTATCCGTTTCGCCGGCACCCATCGGCACGTCCGGATCGATGACGTTCGGGACCCAGAGCACCGCCTCGCCGAGCTCGACCTCGATGACCGAGAGCTCCTTCTCGGTCGCCGCGATGCGGTCACCCACCTCGCGCATCCGGGCTTTCACCGCATCGGTCGGCGGGCCGCCCTTGCTCGCCTTGTTCCGCTCGCCGCGCAGACCCTCGACCTCCGAACGGAGCGTCTTCGCCTTCGCGTCGAGCTCGATGATCCGGTCGAGCGGAGCCTCCGATCCGCGCGCCTTCAGCATCGCGCGGACGCGCTCCGGGTCGTCACGGATGAGCTCGATGGGTCGCACGGCGCAAGTATCGGGCTCGCCTACGATGACCGCATGGGAGCGGACATCAGCGAGGTCGTCCTGATCTCCTTCGAAGG
>JANXXG010000112.1 GCA_025350745.1 Chloroflexota bacterium
CCGACACAGAAAAGAGCCGGGCCAGGCGGCCCGACTCTTTTCGTGTGGCGTGTTCTCGCTACGCGGTCTTGCTCGCGTGCAGCGGCGCCTTCGAGATCCGGAGGAGCGCCTGGTCCTTCGCCGGGATGGTGAACGGGATCACGCCCGGGATGAGCCACTCGTTCCACTGCTTGTCGACCTGGGCCTGGAAGTGCTCCACGTCCTCGTCGACGAAGTGGGCGAATCGTCCCTGACGCTTCAGGTACTCGTACACCGGCTTGCGCTTCTTGCGGCCCTCGGCGATCTGCCGGGTGGGCCCGGTGAGGTTGCAGACGCCGTCGACCACTTCGTAGAGCGGCCAGATGCCGGTCTCGACCGCGAGATGGCCGAGCTCCTGGCTGTACTGCGGGTGGTAGTCCCAGCCCTTGGGGCATGGGTCGAGGGTGTGCACGAACGTCGGCCCGCCGAGCTCGAGGGCCTTGCGGATCTTGTTCATGAGATCCACGGCGTACGCGGCGCAGCCGGCCGCGATGTAGCGCGACTCGGGGTGACCGGCGGCCATCATGCCCGGCATGTTCTTCTTCCAGCGCGTGTGCATGAGCCGCTTCGTCGTGCCACTTGGCGAGAACGTGGTGACCGCGCCGTAGGGGGTCTGGCTCGACAGCTGGATGTCGGTGTTCGCGTACGACTCGTTGTCGTAGAGGAGGATGAGCGAGTTGTAGTCCTTGTGCGTGAGGGTGGCGCTGATCGCGCCGATGCCCATGTCCGCGCCGCCGCCGTCGCCGCAGAACGCGATGACGTTGATCTTCTCGTCCTTGATCTTGCCCTTGCGCATGAGGACCTTGAGGCCGGCGGCGGTGCCGAGCGCGGCCGAGCCGGACGCGCCGAGCTGGGTGTGCATCCACGGCACGACCCACGGGGTCGTGTAGTACGTCGTGTTCGCGACGTACATGCAGCCCGTGGAGCCGAGCACGATCGTGCGCGGCCCTGAGGCCTTCACCATGTGCCGCATGACGAGGGCCGACTCGCACCCCTGACAGGTGCGATGGCCGGACACGAAGAGCTCGTCGGACGGGACGTCCTTGACGCCTTTGATCTGCGGAAGGTCGAGCGGGGTGTTGCTAGCGGTGACTGCCATTCATCGTCTCCTTACGCCCGGACGCCGATCCAGTGAGTGACGTCACCGGATGCGAGGCCGCCCGTGGCGGCGTTCGTGAGCTTCTGGAACATGTCCTGGGCCATCGGCTGCTCGATCTCACGGCCGCCGAGCGCGGCGATGAAGCCGACGATCGTCGGGCGCTTCTCCACGGAGTACATCGCCGAACGGATCTCGTTGTAGAGGACGCCGCCGTAGAACGGCGAGCCGAAGCTGTAGTCGCGGTCGATGACGCCGACGGCCTTGAACCGGGAAAGGCTCTTCACGATGTCAGCGGTGGGGAACGGCCGGAACCACTTGAGCCGGACGAGGCCGACCTTGTGGCCCTCCTTGCGGAGACGGCGGATCGCGACCTTCATCGGCAGCGACAGGGTGCCCTGGCCGATGAACACGACCTCGGCGTCGTCGGTCATGTACTCATCGAGGAACGGGTTCTCGCCGCCACGGCCGAAGAGGCGCTTGAACTCGGCGTGGGCCTCGGCGATGACGGTGAGCGCGTTGCGCATCGCCTGGTCGTTCTGCATCCGGATCTCCATCAGCCAGTCCTGGTCGACCTGCGGCGCGATGGTGATGGGGTTGTCCGGGTGCAGGAGGCGGTCGCCGAGATCGAACTTCGGGAGGAACTGGGTGACCGCGGCCTGGGTCGGGATCTTCACGATCTGCTGGGAGTGGGTGAGGAAGGCGCCGTCCAGACCGATGGCCAGCGGGAGCGACACGCGCTTGTCCTCGGCGACCTTCCAGGCCGTGAGGGCGAAGTCCAGGGATTCCTGGGCCGTCTCGGCCCAGCAGAGCATCCAGCCGAGGTCGCGGACCGCGAGCGCGTCGTTGTGCTCGCAGCCGAACGCGCCTGGGTCGTCGAGGGCGCGGTTGCCGCAGATCGCGACGACCGGGAGGCGGAGGCCGGCGGTCACGGCGATGGCCTCCATCGCGTAGAACCAACCGACGCCGGAAGATCCCACGAACACGCGCGCGCCGACGGCACAGGCGTGCTTCACGATCTCGAATTGGCTGTGCTCGCCGTCGGCGACGATGTACTCGACGTCCATCTTGCCGTTGGCGATGAGCTTGGCCGCGGCCTGCATCACGCCGTCGTACGGGCGGATGGGATAGGCGGCCATGACGTCCACATCGGCGAGGCGGATGGCCTCGGCGATGGCCTCACAGCCGGTCGCGAGCTGCTCGGTCTCGACGTCGCTTGGGTGCTTCTCTCTGACCTCAACTGCCATGACTAGTCCTCACCTCCAGCGTTCGCGGGGTTGGCGCCCGGCGCGACGGTCGCCCGCTTCGGGTCGGCCGAGACGCCGCTCTTCTGTTCGAACCAGGTGTTGTAGCCGGCGTGATCGGTCTTCCACATCTGCCACTTGTCGTCGTTGTCCTCGAACTTCATCTCGTCGACCATGACAATGCAGTCCTTCACCGGGCAGACCTGGGCACAGATGCCGCAGCCGATGCAGGCCTCGTACACGACCTCGTAGTGGCCCTCGGGGGTGACCTCGAAGCACTCGTCGGGGCAGTCCAGCCAGCACATCGTGCACTTGATGCACGTGTCGAAGTTCACGACCGGGCGGAGGGTGCGGGCGCCGTACTTCTTGTAGTACGGGTTGCGCTCGCCAGGCTTGCGCGCGTCGATGATGACGCCCGGGCGCATCGTGGTCCAGCCCGGCTTCTCGAACTGCAGGACCTCGTGGCCGCTCGTGCCCTCGCCGACCCGCACGTCGCGGAGCTGGGTGCGGTCGTAGCCATCCTGGGCCGACGCGACTGCGCTCTCGTCGCTCGTCTGTTCCCGGATCAGCGTCTTCACATCCTCGATCCGGACCCAATCGGGGGCGACCTTTGCGAGCGCGCCGAGGACGCGGTAGTCGGTGTGATCGTCCTTGAACACCCAGAGGCCCGCGAACGATGCGAGTCCGGGGACGATCCCCATCA
>JANXXG010000050.1 GCA_025350745.1 Chloroflexota bacterium
CGCAGGCTTCCCGGTCTTCACTACACTGCATTTACTTCGTTTTTGCAACATACAAGGCACAGAGGCACAGAGAATGAAAGGAGAAGAGGCGCGTTGCGAGGACGTTCCTTCGTCGAGAACGGCGTGAGGCTCGACGGCAGCAGGCCCGAGCCGTAGCCGCCGAACGCCCCCGATGCGGTCACGACGTTCGCCTCCACGATGTTCGGGGTCCGCTTCCAATCGCTCGCCGGGAAGTCGGCGAAGATCTCCTTCATGTAATCGCGCCAAAGCAGGCCGGGGCCGATCGCGGAGGAGATCCCTTCCATCGGATCCCCGTTGCTATTGCCCATCCATACCCCCGTCACGAGCGTGGGCGTGAATCCGACCGCGTACACGTCCTTCAGGTTGTCGGTCGTGCCCGTCTTCAGCCCGGCGGGCCGTCCGATGTTCGTGAAGCCGCCGAAGATGAAGTCCCGATCGGGCTGCGTGGTGTCCTTCAGGATGTCGACCATGACGTAGGCGGTGTTCTCGTCCACGACACGCTTCGTTTGGAAGTCCTTGTGCTCCCAGATCACTTTGCCGTGGGGATCCTCGACCCGGAGGATGAAGGTCGGGTCGACGTGCACGCCGAGGTTCGCGAGAGTGCCGTACGAATTCGCCATGTCGATGAGCTTCACCTCGGCTGCGCCAAGGGTCAGGGAGAGCCCGACCTTCGAGGGGTCGATCGGGGTGGTGACGCCGAGGTCGTGCGCCGTCTGGATCGTGTCTTCGATCCCCGAGTACTGCTGCAGGAACTTGATGGCCGGCACGTTGCGCGACTCGCGGATCGCCTGGCGCATGGTGACCGGGCCGTGGTATTGAAGGTCCGCGTTCTCGGGGCAGTACAGACACTGACTGTGCAGACCGGGCCCGCTCGCGACGTTCGCGGGCGCGCGACCACCGAAGTCGGTCCGGGCGTCAACGACCACGGTCGCGGCCGTCGCGCCCTTCTTGAGCGCGGTCAGGTAGTTGAAGACCTTGAACGACGATCCCGGCTGACGGACGCCGATCCCGGCGACGTCGAATTGACCCTGGACCTTTGGATCAGCGCGGTTGTTGTAGTCGACCGAGCCGACGTACGCGAGAACCTCACCGGACCGGGTGTCGAGCGACACGAGGGCCGCGTTGTTGACATTGCTGCCGTCCTTGAGCCTGCTGACCTGATCGCGGACGTGGCTCTCGGCGGCCCGTTGGAGCCGCCAGTCCAGTGAGGTGATGACCTTGAACCCGCCACGCGTTACCGCGCCCTCGTCACCGCCGAGGATCGCCGTGAGCTGGTTGCGCACCTGGAAGACGAAATGCGGCGCCTGGATCTTCGCAACGGTGACGCCGACGGTCTTGATCGGCTCGCGATCCGCATTGTCCGCCTGGGCCTGGGTGATCATGCCGAGGCTCTGCATCTGGTCGAGCACATACGCGCGCCGCTCCGTGGCCCGTTTGGTGTTCTCAGCCTTCGACGGATCGAGGATCGACGGCAGCTGCGGCAGGCCCGCGAGCAGGGCGGCCTCCGGCAGGGTGAGCGTCTTGAGGTCGGCCTTGCCGAAGTACGACTGGGCCGCGACCTTCACGCCGTAGGCCTGGTTCCCGTAGTAGATCTGGTTGAAGTACAGCTCGAGGATCTGCTCCTTCGAGTACGTGCGCGTGACTTCGACCGCCAGGATCGCCTCACGGATCTTCCGGGTGATCGTGCTCTCGCTGCCGACGAGTCGCAGCTTCACGAGCTGCTGGGTGATGGTCGAGGCGCCGCCGCCGCCGGTGTCGCGATGGGTGAGATCCGAGAACGCCGCTCGCACGATCCCGACGAGGTCCACGCCCGGGTTGCTGAAGAAGCTGTGGTCCTCGGAGGCGATGGTGGCGTCGATGAGCACCTGGGGGATGTCCTTGTATTGCACGAGGTCCCGTCGCTCCTCCTCGAATTGATACAGGAGCTCCTTGCCGTCGCGGTCGTACACCTTCGTCGACTGGGCCAGCGGGGCCTTTCCGATGTCCTGGGCCGACGGCAGGTCGCGGGAGAAGAAGGCGAACGCGATCAGCCCGCCGGCGACCGGCAGACCGATGAACGTGATCAGGAGGGCGATCACGAGCGGCGAGAGGATCGTCGCCTTCGGTCCCAGTCCACCCTTCTTGGGCTTGCTGTCCCGATACGGCCCTCGACGGAGCGCGTGATCGTGTGTTGTGGAGCGCGGAATGCCTCAATTCTAGACTGAGCGCATGCCCATTCGACCGACCGAGCCCGAGCTTGATGAGTTCCTCACGCGCGGCATGGCCGAGGTCATCGTCCGCGAGGATCTCCGCAGGCTTCTCGCGACCGGCGAGCGCCGGCTGCGCGTCAAGATGGGGTTCGATCCGACCCAGCCGAACCTGCATATCGGCCATTCCGTCGGTCTCCGGAAGCTCCGCACGCTCGCCCGCTGGGGTCACGAGATCGTGATCATCGTTGGTGACTGGACCACCCAGATCGGTGATCCCACCGACAAGGACGAGTCGCGTCCGATGCGGACCCACGACGAGGTCATGCGCAATGCCGAGACCTACCTGCAGCAGTTCCACCTCATGGTGCCGAAAGAGCAGTCGCGCGTGGTGCTGCAGAGCGAGTGGTTCGCGAAGTTCGGGCTGCGCGATGTGATCGAGCTGTCGTCACGCTTCAGCGCGCAGCAGCTTCTCGCCCGGGAGGAGTTCCGCAAGCGCATGGCGGCGAACACGCCGATCCCCATCAAGGACCTGCTCTACCCCTTGCTCCAGGCATATGACTCGGTGGCGATCGAAGCTGACGTCGAGGCAGGGGGGACCGATCAGCAGTTCAACCTGCTCGCCGGCCGGCAGCTGCAGGAGCGCGTCGGTCAGCGGCCGCAGAACATCTACGTCACGCCCCTCCTTGAGGGCCTCGACGGCCAGCGCATGAGCAAGTCGAAACCCGAGACGGCCATCTGGCTCACCGACGCGCCGAACGAGATGTTCGGCAAGGTCATGTCCCTCAAGGACGACCTCATGGCGCATTACTTCGAGTGGGCCACGGACCTGCCGATGACCGAGGTCCGCGACACGCTCGCAGCGCTGGAGCGCGGCGACCTTCACCCCCGGGAGGCCAAGGAGAAGCTCGCGCGCCAGATCGTGACGGAGCTGCACTCGAGCGCGGCGGCCGATGACGCGGCGGCCGCATTCCGGAAGCAATTCGCCCATGGCGAGCAGCCCGCCGACATCCCCGAGGTCACGGTCGCGCTCGATGGCGCGACGAGCCTGAACATCATCGACCTTCTTGTGCGGGGCGCGCTCGTCAAGAGCAAGGGCGAGGCCCGCCGGCTGGTCGAGCAGCGCGGGGTGAAGGTGGACGACGCGGTCGCCGAGCTCGCCACCGACATCCCGGGGACGTCCGCACCGGTCATCCAGTACGGCAAGCGCAAGTACGCGCGCATCACCTGGGTCTGACATGACCCCGCGGTCCATCGCGGTGGTGCCGTTCGGTGCGCGATCCACGGACCCGCGAGCAGGCGCGTGGGGCAGGCAGATCGCCCGGCGGCTCGTCGATCGCTTCGCGGACCATCCGACGCTCGAGCTCAGGCCGGTCTTCCTTGTGGCGATGCCCGAGGCGGGTTCTGGCAGCGATGCCGGCTACCTGGTCTTCGGATCGACGCCCGACCCCACGCTCGCTGCTCAGTACGGGGCATCGCTCGGCGCCACGCACGCGCTTAGCGGCGTGCTCCAGGCGAACGGATCCGACCGGACGATCATGGCGACGCTCGTCGACGTCCAGGCGAAGTCCACCCTCGCGACGGTCACCGAGCAGATCCCGGAGGGCGACCTGCAGCGCGCCGAAGGTGCGCTCGCCTCGTGGCTGGCCGGCGCGCTCGGGGCGGCGGCACCCGTGGTCCCCGAGCCTGCCGCCAACGAGTCCGCCTATGCCGCGATCCTCGAGGCGATGGATGACGAGGTGAACGCGACCTTGCTCGCGACGAGCGACGCGCGTGGCGCCGCGGCCGCGC
>JANXXG010000151.1 GCA_025350745.1 Chloroflexota bacterium
CGCGCTCCGGCCCGAAGCGGGTTCTGAAGCGGCGGCGCGATGGTCACGCTCCGGTCACTCCGTTTTCACTTCGTGTCCGCCGAACTGATTGCGGAGGGCGGCCGCGAGCTTCATCGCGTAGCTCTCCTCCTGGCGCGAGGAGAACCGCGCGAAGAGCGAGTGTGCGAGCGCGGTCATCGGGACATCGTGCGCGATCGCCTCCTGGATGGTCCAGCGGCCCTCGCCGGAGTCGGCAACGTATCCCTTGATGTGCGCGAGATCGCTGCCCTCCGCGGCGAAAGCGAGCTCGGCGAGCTCGAGCAGCCACGATCGCACGACGCTGCCCTGGTTCCAGACCTGCGCCACCTTGTGGAGATCCAGCTGGAAGTCGCTCGCATGGAGGAGCTCGAAGCCCTCGCCATAGGCCTGCATCATTCCGTATTCGATCCCGTTGTGGACCATCTTCGTGAAGTGACCGGCGCCGCTCTTCCCGAAGTGGGCCCAGCCGTTGGGCGGTGCGAGCGTATCGAGGAGCGGCTTCACGATCGCGACGGCCTCGGCCGGTCCGCCGACCATCATGCAGTAGCCGATCTTGAGACCCCAGATGCCGCCCGAGACGCCGATGTCGAGGTAATGGAAGCCCTTCGCCGCGTACGTCTCGGCGCGGCGCTGCGAGTCATGGAAGTTGGAGTTGCCCCCGTCGACGAACACGTCGCCCTTGCTCGCATAGGACGCGAACTCTTCGAGCGCCTCGTCCGTGACGGCGCCTGATGGCACCATCGACCAAAGCACTCGTGGTGCCTTCAGCGCCGCGACCATCTCCTTGATCGAGTACGCCGCGACGGCGCCATGCGTCACCGCCTCGTCGACCGGGCCGCGGCTCCGGTTCGACGCGACGACCCGGTGGCCGCCCTGTGCCAGGCGGGTCGCCATGTTGCCGCCCATCCGGCCGAGCCCGTAGATGCCGATCTCCATGTGCGCCTCCCCATCCTTCAGCCGGTTCAGGCGTAGGGTAATTCCATGGCCACCGTGAGCCCGGCGTCGGGGTCGATCGCGCGGATCGATGACTACCGTGACCTCGCGCGCCAGCTGCGTGCGGACTCCATCCGGTGCTCCACCGCCGCGGGCTCAGGCCATCCCACCTCGTCGCTCTCGGCCGCCGACCTCATGGCGGTCCTCCTCCTGGGGCACCTGCGGTACGACTGGTCGTCCCCAAAAGCGCCGGCGAACGACCATCTGATCTTCAGCAAGGGCCACGCGTCACCGCTGTACTACGCCCTGTTGCGCGCCGCGGGCGCGATCGACGACGCGGAGCTCATGACCTTTCGGAAGATGGGCAGCCGCCTGCAGGGGCACCCGACCCCGATCCTTCCGTATGTCGACGTCGCGACCGGATCGCTCGGCCAGGGCCTGCCCATCGCGGTCGGCGAGGCGCTCGCCGCGAAGCGCGTGTTGAACGCGCCATTCCACGTCTGGACGCTCACCGGCGACAGCGAGCTTGCCGAAGGCTCGATCTGGGAGGGCCTCGATCACGCCGGTCACGAGGGCCTGTCGAATTTCACGGCGATCTTCGATATCAACCGGCTCGGTCAGCGCGGACCCACTGAGCTCGAGTGGAACGTCGATATCTACGCGGCCCGGGTGAAGGCCTTCGGCTGCGAGCCGATCGTCATCGATGGCCACGATCTCGCCGCGATCGATGACGCTATCGGTCGCGCTCGCGCCGCCGACCGACCGACGGTGATCGTCGCGAAGACGAAGAAGGGCGCCGGCGTGTCCTTCCTCGAGGACAAGGAAGGCTGGCACGGCAAGACGCTCGATGCCGATCAGGCGAAAGCGGCCCTCGCGGAGCTTGGAGCGATCACCTCGCGCACCTTCCCGACGCTCAAGCCCGACGCGTGGTCTCCGAAGCCGCAGCCTGCGCCGAAGAAGCCGCAACTCGCGACGTACACGGAGCCGCTCGCCACGCGCAAGGCGTACGGCGAAGCGCTTGCCGCACTCGGCGCCGCGCGATCGGACGTGGTCGTGCTCGACGCCGAGGTGAGCAACTCCACGCACGCCGAGGACTTCAAGAAGACGGCACCCGATCGCTTCTTCGAGATGTACATCGCCGAGCAGCACCTGGTCGCCGCCGCGGTCGGGATGCAGGTCCTCGGCCTCGTGCCGTTCGCATCGACCTTCGCCGCCTTCTTCAGCCGCGCATACGACTTCATCCGGATGGCCGCCATCTCCCAGGCGAACATCCGCCTCTCCGGATCGCACGCCGGCGTGTCCATCGGTGAGGACGGACCGTCGCAGATGGCGCTCGAGGATCTCGCGATGATGCGGGCCGTCCACGGCAGCACCGTGCTCTATCCCTGTGACGCGAACCAGACCGCGCGACTGGTCGCGCTCATGGCCGACCTGCCGGGCATCAGCTACATCCGGACGACCCGCGAGAAGACCCCGATCCTGTACGCGGATCGCCTTGACGATTTCCGTATCGGCGGCTCACGCATCGTCCGCGGCGGTGGGGCAGACGACGCCGTCGCCGTGATCGCCGCGGGCATCACGGTGCACGAGGCCGTGAAGGCGGCCGATCAGCTCAAGGACGAGGTCAAGGTCCGGGTGATCGATCTCTACTCCGTGAAGCCCGTCGATCAGGATGCGCTCGTCGACGCGGTGCAGACCACCGGCGGGTCGCTCATCGTTGTCGAGGACCATTGGCCGGAGGGCGGGATCAGCGATGCGGTCCTCGCGGCGATCGCGGAGGCCGGTGTGAGCGACGAGCTCGTGCATTTCGTCCACCTCGCGCCACGCGATATGCCGGCGTCGGGGAAGCCCGCCGAGCTCCTCGCGGCGGCCGGCATCGACGCCGCCCATATCGCGGCGGCAGTGAGGGACCTCGCCGGCTAGCAGCCGAGTCGGGATCGTCTGGCATCATTAGCAGTCGCGTAGGGGAGGTCCCGTGGACATTTCGATCGTCCTGATCGTCATCGTCGTCATCCTGGCGTTGTTCCTCATCACGACCTACAACCGCCTCGTCACGCTCCGTCAGCGCGTGAAAGAAGCGTGGTCGGACATCGACATCCAGCTGAAGCGCCGCCATGACCTGATCCCGAATCTCGTCGAGACCGTCAAGGGCTACGCGGCCCACGAGGCCGGCACCTTCCAGGCGGTCACGAACGCCCGCGCGCAGGCCGTCGCCGCCGGCGCGACCGGCTCGCCGCAGCAGATGGCCCAGGCCGAGAACATCCTCAGCGGCACGCTGCGGTCGCTCTTCGCGGTGGCCGAGGCCTATCCCCAGCTGCAGGCCGTTCAGGAGTTCAAGGACCTTTCGGAGAACTTGACCGCGACCGAGGACAAGATCGCGTTCGCCCGGCGCTTCTACAACGGCAACGTCCGGGACTACAACACCGCGCTCCAGACGTTCCCCACCAACATCCTCGCCGGGATGTTCGGCTTCAAGGCCGAGCAGTACTTCGAGCTCGCGGACCAGGCCGACCGCGAGGTCCCGCAGGTGAAGTTCAACTAGCGGCATGACCCAGCAGGGCGGACCGAGCCTCGTTCCCCGCGTCTCGATGTACGAGGCGCAGGCCCAGAACCGCTGGCGCACGGTCCTGCTCATCGTCGCGTTCACGTTCATCGTCGTGGCGATCGCCTTCGTGGCCGGCGACATCATCGGCGGCAACACGACCGCGGGCGTCGCCTTCATCCCGCTGGCGATCCTTTTCTCCGGCGGCTCGTCGCTGTTCTCGTACTACGCCGGCGACAAGCTCGTCCTCGCACAGAGCCGCGCCCGCGCTGTACCCGCCGGTGAGGAGAAGGTCCTCCAGAACGTCGTGGAGACGCTCGCCCTCGGTCTGGGCATCCCGACACCGACCCTCTACGTCATCGAGGATCCCGCGCCGAACGCGTTCGCGACCGGACGCGATCCGAAGCACGCGTCGGTCGCGGTGACCAGGGGCCTCCTCGACTCCATGGATCGATCCGAGCTCGAGGGCGTCATCGCGCACGAGCTGTCGCACGTCGGCAACCGCGACATCCGGGTGATGCTGCTCGTGACCGTGCTCGTCGGCACGGTCGCGCTCCTCTCGGACTGGCTGCTGCGGTCGATGTGGTGGGGCGGTCGATCCCGAGACCGCGACCGCAATAGCGGCGGCGCGATCCTTCTCATCGCTGGGATCGTGCTTGCGATCCTCACACCGGTCATCGCGACCCTCATCCAGCTCGCAGTATCGCGGCAGCGCGAGTATCTGGCCGATGCCTCGGGAGCGTTCCTGACCCGGTACCCGGAGGGTCTTGCGAGCGCGCTGCGAAAGATAGCGGCAGACCAACACGTCCTGTCGGTCGCGAACAAGGCGACCGCCTCGCTCTACATCGCCAACCCGCTCAAGGACCACCCGTTCCAGTTCGACCATCTCTTCAACACCCACCCGCCGATCGAGGAACGCATCAAGCGTCTCGAAGCGATGGCGTGACCGAGGAGCCACCGCCCGAGTCGTCGCCGGACCGGTCCCTCGCGTACGCCTCAGCCGCCGCCATCGTCCTCATTGTCATCGCGGTGCTTGGCGGCGCGGGTGTCTCGCGGCTCTCCGGCATGGCCCCGACGCCGTCTCCGTCATTGACCCGTTCGTCGCCGCCCGCTCCGACCGAGCCCCCGTCGACCGAGCCGTTCGTGTTCCTGCAGCCGTTGTCGGCCGGTTGCGCGGCCGGCGACGGGGTGTACGTCGTGTCGGATGGTGGCGGCATCGGCCGCTTCGCGTTCGACCGGTGGCAGCTGATCGATCCGATCGCCCGATCCCTGGTGGCCGCGACCTGCCAGGGCGACGTGCTCACGGCGGTCGGCAGCGGTGGCCGCGTCATCGCGATCAACGACCGCGATCAGACCATCCGCTCGGACGGCGTGCTGCTCGACGACTTCCTCGGCGTCGCGACACTCGGTGATGGTGTGCTCGCGGTCGGGCGCTCCGGAACGATCCAGCGACAGGGTGGCGGTGGCTGGGGTGCCTATGCGACCGGCATCGATGAGGATCTCTACGCCGTCGCGTCGTTCAGCCCGTCTTCCGCGTGGGCCGTCGGCGCGGGCGGGGTCAGCTATCGGCTGGAGCCGGCCGGTTGGCGCCCGGTCGCGACCGGCGTGAGCGCCACGCTCCGCGCGATCGCCGCGCGGTCGGTCGATGACGCGCTGGTGGTCGGCGACGACGGCGTGCTGCTCAGGTGGGCCGGGGGCTGGAGGCCGGTGACCGGCGCTCCGAAGGTGAGCTACCGCGGGGCGCTGCGCCTCGGCGCGGTGGCGTACGCCGCGGGTGACCGCGGCACGCTGGTCCGCCTTTCGGACCTGAACGGTCCTCCGACCGTGGCCGTGGTCGACCTCGGGACGACCTGCACCCTGCGCGCGCTCTTCGCCCGTGGCGACGAGCTCTGGATCGTCGGTTCCGACGGCGGCCGAGCGGGGATCTGGCGGCTCTCGGGCGGGGCCGTTGTCCGCTGGGGGCAATGCCCGTAGCGCCTGGCGGGACGGAACATAATTGCGCGGCAACTCGCGGGTGGGAGGACGAACATGCGCAAGCTCTCAGCGGTCGTGCTCGTCGCGGCCTTCGTGATCGCGGCATGCGGCGGCGGGACGACCGCGCCCGCGGCCAGCAGTAGCACGGCGGCCACGGTCAACGTGCCCGACACGGTCCACCTTGCGGCCTCGCTGCCGCTGACGGGCGCGGACGCGTCGATCGCCAAGATCATGAAGGACTCATACGAGCTCTTCTTCAAGCAGCTCAACGATGGCGGCGGCCTTCAGGTCGGCAACAAGAAGGTCAAGTTCGATCTGAAGATCGAGGACAACAAGGGCGACGCCGCGGCGAGCGGCCAGATCTACGAGAAGTTCATCACCCAGGACAACATCGACCTGCTCCTTGGTGGCTACAACACCACCATCACGACCCAGGAGGTCAAGGTCGCCAACCGCTACAAGATCCCGTACGTCGGCGGCGGCGGCGCTTCGTCCTCGATCTATGTCGACAACGTGTGGGCCGTCGGCGTGCTCGCCTCCATCGAGAAGCTTGCCGCGACCCAGCTCGACTTCATCAAGACCCAGCAGGACGCGAACAAGCTACCGAAGCCGCTCAAGATCGCGGTCGCGTACGAGAACAGCTCGCACGGCAAGGAATTCCTGAAGGGCCTTCAAGAAGGCGAGAAGGCCGCGCCGGACCGGTTCAAGATCGTCTTTAACGAGACCTTCGACCTGAATGGCAAGGACTACACGTCGCTGTTGAACAAGGTGAAGGACGCGAACGCCGACGCCTATATGGTCGACGCCCGCGTCGCCGACTACATCCTGATGCAGACCCAGTACAAGCAGCTCGGCATGTACCACCCGTACGTGACGTACGGCCCGCGCGGTCCGGAGAAGGCGGCACGCGACGCGCTCAAGGACTCGAGCGATTACATCACCGCGGCGACCTGGTTCGACAGCCAGATGCCCGGTGACGTCATCAAGAAGTGGCTCGATACGTTCAAGGTCACGGGCGACTCCCCAGAGTGGTACGCCGCCTCGGCGTGGGAATGCGCGCGCATCCTCACCAGCGCGATCCAGAAGGGTCAGACGGTCGACAAGCAGAAGATCCGCGACATCCTGTTCAGCACGAACTGGGAGGGCTCGCTCTTCCCGGGCGGCGCCATCAAGTTCGGCGCGACTGGACAGGCGAACAACGACTACGTCATGACGCAGAACACCCCAAACGGCGCCCGGATCCTGATCTGGCCGAAGGACCTCCAGACCGGCACCGCAACGATGCCGATCCCGAAGAAATAGCAAGCTAGATGCGCCTCCTCGAGGCGCTCATCAGCGCGCTGATG
>JANXXG010000157.1 GCA_025350745.1 Chloroflexota bacterium
GCGCTGGCGGCCCGACAAGCCGGTCGCGGACTGCCGCTACGATCAGCTCGACGTCACGCCGCCGTTCTTGCTGCGCGAGATCTTCGGGACGTAGCGCTAGCCCTGCTTTCGCGTAACTGGGGCCGAAACTCACGAACGCTCGTCGGGACGGGCGCGTGTAGCCATACATGAGACAAGCGACGGCATCCAGCGAGCCAACTCGAAGACCTTCACGGCTCGACGCTGACGGATCGTGAGTTCTGGGGCGAGGGCCACGGTGGGGCGCCGGCCCATCCCGCCGGTGGTCGTCCGCACCAGCGTCGCTCGAATCTCGGCGAGCGACTCCATCATCTTGCGGACCGACTCGTCGGCGTCGAGCGCGATCCTGACGAGGCTCACCAGCATCAGGCCGATGACGGTCGCAAAGGTGTGCAGCCGCAGCGAGCCATCGGCGTGCTGAAACGACGGCCCCCATGGCGCGATGCCGCCCTTCTTGGCGCGCCGGAAAAGCTCCTCGACATTCCACTGACCACGGAAGGCGTGGACGATGCGTTCGGTGGTCCAGCTGTGCTGGTCGGTGCAGAGGACGCGGCGGCCGAGCCGGGTTTGCTCCAAGACTCGGCGCCGGTCCTCGTCGACACGCCACGCGAGGGTCGGGCTCGCCTCCGTTCCGCCGACGTCGACGATCACGAAGGTCGACAGGTGCTCTCGGCGCAGCGCCTTCTTGGCGCGGTGGGTGAGGCTTGCACGCCGGATCTTCTTGGCGTCGACGAGGCGCGCGAGCTTCTCCAGCTCCGCGGTCGCCTTGATGAGTGCGACCGCGATGCCTCGCTTCTGGCCCTCGCGAAGCTCCTCGCTCTCGACGACGATCAGCGTGCGATCAAGCTCGCCGACGGCGGCGCGCGTTCGGGCGGCGCGTACGTCGGCCAGATCTCCGGACAGCTTCTTCATCGCACCGCGCCGCGCGGCGAACACGAGCGCCTTCTCGCCGGCCGCGTGGCTGAGCGGGAGCGAGATCACGCTGTAGTACCCGACGAGGTCCAGGTTGAGCTCGAGCTGCGGACTCCAGAAGCCCCCATCACGTACCAGCGTGCGCGACGCCGGACGAGAGCGACGTTCGCCAGCGTCGAGGGCGTCGTGCAACTCGCCGAGGCCCTCCAGACACGATTCGAGCACGCCCTGATCGGAGCCGTTACCGGAGTACGCCCGGTACATCAACGGCACGTGCCCGGTCTCGCTGACGAGCAAGCCCAAGCCCACCACGCGCAGATCGCTGCGCTTGCTCTTGGCGTGACCTCGACGCGCCAACTCGCCGGCCGTCGTCGTCGCGATGTGCGTGTCGAAGTTGGTCGTGTCGAACGCCAGCACGTCGGTGGAGAGCTTGAACCGCCCGACCGCAGCCTTCGCAAGCGCCACCTGCGCCACCTCAAGTTCGCGCTCGGTCACCGCCTGCGCCATGCGATGGAACGCTTGGCCGGTGAATGCGGAGGCACGCAGACACGACACGAGCGGGAGACTCTCGTCGAGGAACTGCGCAAGATCGCGCTTCGGACCGGCCGCGCACACCCGTTGCAACGCCACCGCGAGCACCATCTCGCCGACGGTCGGGCCGTGCTTGGCGCCGTGGTCTCCGCACGCGCGATCGATGTGTCCGATGAGATCGAGTTGCTCGGCCACCCACAGCAACGCGCCGACGTCCCCGACCGCGCGCGTGCCGACGGTCCGAGTGTCGCCGAGGTCTGCCTTGAGCGGTGGGTCGACAGGACCCAGAATGACCTGGCGCGCGACCGAGCGGCCCTTCGCGGAATCCCAGACCGACTGGGCGGCCATCCGGTACTTGTTTCCGCGCATTTCGCGCTCGAAGAAGTGCACTTGTCACATGTATCAGACCGATCGCGAAAATCAAGCGGCCAATACGCCGTCCGCCCGACGACGCGACGATTCCCGCGCAGCCCATCCGCGGCCTCGCATGCGTTCAGTTACGCGAAGGTAGGGCTAGAGGAGACCATGATAATGCGCTGCTTGAGA
>JANXXG010000251.1 GCA_025350745.1 Chloroflexota bacterium
CGAACCAGAAGCCGATGAGCAGGTAGCTGCAGAGACCGACGCCCTCCCACCCGACGAACATGACGAGGTAGTTGTCGCCGAGGACGAGGATGAGCATCGCGAAGACGAACAGCGGCAGCCACGAGAAGAACCGCCAGAAGCCGTGGTCGTGCGCCATGTAGCCGATCGAGTACACGTGCACGAGGAACGACACGATGGTGACCACCAACAACATCGCCGACGACAGCGGATCTACCAGCGCCGCGACGTCGACATGGAAGTCTCCGACGCTGATGAATTCGTAGAGCCGGACGATCGTGCGCTCGTGGCCGCCGTGCACCTCGAGGAACACCCCGATCGCCATCACCGCCGACGCGCCGATCGCGGTCGCAGCCAGCGGCCCGGTCCACTGTTTGAGCCAGCGCCGGCCGAGCGACACGTTCACCAGGAACGCGACGAGCGGGAATGCCGGAATGAGCCAGACGTTCTGGATCATCGTTACCCCTTCATCTCGTGGATGTCATCCACGTTGACGGTGGGCCGGTTCCGGTAGGCGGCGAGGATGATCGCGAGACCCACAGCGACCTCCGCCGCCGCGATCACGAACACGAAGACGACGAACACACTCCCGCGCTGATCGAGCCCGCTCCCGGCGCCCAGCTGGCCGGCGCGGCGAGCGAACGCGACGAGGGCGAGGTTGCTGGCGTTCAGCATGAGCTCGACGCACATCAGGATGACCACCGCGTTGCGGCGCACGAGCACGCCGGCCGCGCCGAGGAAGAACAGCACGGCCGAGACCGCGATGTAGGCGCCGAGCGGAACGGTCACTGATCATCCCGCTTGACCAGGACGATCGCGCCGACGAGCGCCGCGAGCAGGAGCACCGAGGCGACCTCGAACGGGAACGCGTAATCCGTGAACAGGCTCGTCGCGAGCGGGATCAGGTCGCTGCCGCGGGCCGATGGCGTGGCCGGATCCTTGAACGAGAACGCCAGGATGACGACCGGCAGAGCCACGATCACCGCGAGACCGGTGGCGAGCGGGGCCTGCTTCTGGAAGAACAGGCCGTAGGCGCGCTCCTCCTGCTTGGTGAACATGACGCCGAACAGGATCAGGATCGTGATCGCGCCGACGTAGATGAGCACCTGGAACAGCGCGATGGTCTCAGCACCGAGCAGCAGGAACATCCCGGCCATGCAGGCGAACGTCAAGGCCATGAGGAGCGCCTGCGCGGTGATCCGCCGCAGGAGCACGACCGCTGCGCCCGCGCCGATGATGCCGAGGGCGAACAGAGCGAAAAAGAGCGGCTCGAGGAAGTCGAACATCAGCTACGGCGCGAGGCGCGCGTCGCGCATCCCGACAGATTCGCGCGTGCGAGTGCGGAATCGCAGGAGCCGCCGGCGCTGCGTGAACGGCAGCCCGACCACCAGGAGAGCGACGAGCGCCCAGTTCGCGACCGCGATCGGAAGCCGGGGATCCGGGAACGCGAGGATGAGCACTGCGGTGAGCAGGATGTTCACGAGCGCGAGGGGGATGAGCACCTTCCAGCAGAAGCCCATCAGCTGATCGATGCGAAGCCGCGGCAGCGTGGCGCGGATCCACATGAACAGCAGGACGAAAAAGTAGGTCTTGAGCGTGAACCAGATCACGCCGAGGAGCGGGACTGCGTCGACGCCGGGCCCGTGCCAGCCGCCGAACCAGAGGGTCGCCATGATCGCGGACACCACCGTGACCTCGCCGTATTCCGCGAGGAAGAACACGCCCCAGCGCATCCCCGAGTACTCGGTGAGGAAGCCGGCGACAAGCTCGGACTCCGCTTCGGGGAGGTCGAACGGGTTGCGGTTGGTCTCCGCAAGTGCGGCGATGAAATAGGTCAGGAATGCGAACGGAAGGATGAACGCGTTGACGAGCGGCCCGGGCTGCGCGTTCGTGATGTCGACCATCGACAACGATCCGACATAGAGGACGACGGTGACGAGACCGAGGATCCCGGGCACCTCATAGGAGATGAGCTGGCCCGCCGAGCGCAGCCCGCCCATGAGCGAGTACTTGTTGTTCGACGCCCAGCCGGCGATGACGATGCCGAGGACGGTCATCGACCCGAGGGTCGTGAGGTAGAGCAGGCCAACATTCAGGTTCACGCCGGTGAAATCCGGACCGAACGGGAGCACCACGAACGACGCGACCATCGGGCTGAACACGATCGCCGGCGCCGCAAGGAAGAACGGGGCGTCGGTCAGCTTCGCGCGGATGTCCTCCTTGCCGAGGAGCTTGATCGCGTCGGCGAATGTCTGGAGCAATCCGAACGGGCCGGTGTGATACGGACCGACGCGATCCTGCATCACCGCCTGGATCTTCCGCTCGAGGAAGATCTGGACCAGCGCACCGTTCAACACGAGGAAGATGGTGAGGGCCACGGCGATGACGAGCCGCAGGACCGCCCAGATCGTGGGATCGATGCCGAACGGACCGATGGGCACGGCTCAGCCTCCGCGCGCGTCGCTGCGCGGCGGGAGGAAGCTCTTGCGGAGCGGATGCCCGGGGAACGATTCCTCGAGGAAGATCCGCCGCAGGTCGGGGTGGTCGTCGAAGGTGATGCCGAACATGTCGTAGGTCTCGCGCTCGCACCAGTTCGCGCCCGGCCAGACACCGGACAGCGTTGGGATGCGCGGGTCCAGCTCGGAGCACACCGTGCGCAGCATGACGAAGACGTGCGTCGTGGTGCCACGGACGAACGTGACCGAGCGAAGCTCGGCGCCGGTGTCGACGCCGGCGTTCGTCGAGTAGAGATCGCACCTGGTCACCGGGTCGTCGCGGACCAGCGTCGCGACGTCGACGAGGCCCGCGCGGTCGACATCGATCACCACCATGTCGTGGAGGATCGAGACGCGGGCCCGTGCGCCGATCTTCGTCCCGAGGTGCGAGGCGACCGCGGCGAGATCGATCGTCGGCCGCGGCGCTGCTAGTACCACCGCAGGACCTGCTTGCGCCACGCGTAGTACAGCCCGACGACGAGGATCGCGATGAAGACGGTCATCTCGATGAGTCCGTTCCAGCCGAGCGACCGAAAGAGCACGGCCCACGGGAACAGGAAGATCACCTCGACATCGAACACGACGAAGAGCAGAGCGAAGATGTAGAAGTGGCTCGGGTACCGGCCCCACGCTTGGCCGACCGGCTCTTCACCCGACTCGTACGTGCGCGACTTCTCCAGGCTCGGCTTGCGCGGCGCAATGAGCTTGGATATTCCGAGCAATACGGTGACGAAGAGCGCGCCGACCGCGAAAAAGACGAAGACGTAGAAATAGGAGAGGTTGTAGTCGGGCACCGCGACGTAGCGTACGAAGGCCTCCAGAACGCCGCAAACCGCGTGCTGTTCAGGTCATCCGCATCGGACCATCGGCGCCGTTCCCGTAACGTTCGACCCCCGTTGCACGGTTGACACATTGATGAGCCACGGGGTACGGTGCGACTGTTCCCGGACAGTGAGTACGCAATGCGTACACGTTGTTTTGGTCGAGCACCGCGAACCTGGCGTGCCTGGGGGAGGACAACGGTATTGAGGACGACGCAGCGGAGCAGGCCGGCTGCTGGCATCTTTGCGGTCCTCGCATCGCCACAGCTCGGTCGTCGCGCGCTGATCGTCGCCGTCAACCTCCTCGTCGCGTCGGTCGTCGTGTCCCTCCCGTTCCTCGCGAGCGCTGCCTCCGGGCCCGCTCCGCGATCGGCGTTCTCGGCCAGCGCCGTTGGGTCAACGAGCCTCGCTCCCGCTGACGGCGCCCCGCAGGTCTCGCGCGCCGCTCCGGCCGCGCGCGGCGGCACGATCGCGGCAGGCCGCAACCCGGTCACGGTCCAGGCGCAGGGCGTGCGGCCGATCGGCGAATACGTTCTCTCCGCGAGCGACACGCTCTGGTCCATCGCGAACTTCTACGGGCTCTCCGCCGAGGCCATCGCCTTCGCGAATGGGATCAGCGATCCGTATCACCTGCAGGTCGGACGGCAGATCATGATCCCGCCGCTCGAGGGCGCCCTCTACACGGTGGAGGCCGGTGACACGATCGAGGTCGTCGCGGCCCGCTTCAAGGTCGACCAGGCCGTCATCGCGGACTACAACCGCCTGTACTTCGAGCCCGAGCACTTCGCGCCGGGCCAGCTGATCTTCGTCCAGAACGCCGTCCTTCCGACGCTCCCGCTGCCCCCGGATGAGCCGGCCCAGCAGAGCAACAGCGTCATCGCCCGGGCTGCCGCGCCATCGACCTCGGTGAAGAACAGCGGCGGCGGCTACCTCGCATGGCCGGTGGCCGGCTACATCAGCCAATACATGTGGGCCGGTCACACCGGTGTCGACATTGCCGCCCCATACGGGAGCGGCCTCGCGGCGTCGATCAGCGGCACCATCAGCCAGAACGGCTGGGTCGCTGTGGGCGGCCTCCACATCTGCGTGAAGAACGGCAACCTCGAGGAGTGCTACTACCACATGAGCGCGGCGTACTACGGGGTCGGCACCCAGGTCTCGGGTGGCCAGATCATCGGCGCGATCGGGCTCACCGGCGTCACCACCGGCCCCCACGTCCATTGGGAAACGAAGATCAACGGTCAGTTCGTGAACCCGCTCGCCGTGCAGCCGTAGACCCGGAGCGACGACCGCCGGCCACTTCTCATACTGGGGCGGTGCTGCAGGCAATCCATAGCGATCGCTCCGGCCGGGTCTTCGTGTCGGCCGATTACGGCGCGACGGCCCTCGACGGACCGGTACCCGCGGCGCTCGATCGCGCGATCCCGCTCCCGGCCGACGCCACGCTCGTCCCGTTGGCGGATCGCGCTGCCATCGGCATCGATCGTCGTGGCGAGCCGCGCCCGCTCGGTCCCGCCCGGTGGGCGCTTGCCGCGATCCTTCGCCGGGGTCATCTGCGGACCCATATCCCGGCGTGCGACCCGGCCGCCGGGATCCCGCCACTCGAGCCGCTCCCCTACGCCGCGGTCGGCGGCGACGAGCGGGGCGACGTGGTGGTCGCCGCGGTCCGCGTCGGACCAGCCGGCCGGGGCGAGGCTCCCGGATCCGATGACCTTGCGTCACGGATCACCGCGCGGCTCCGCGCGGAGCCGTCGAACCGGCTCCTTCGCCAGCTCGCCCGCTGCGCGCGCGACCACGCCTGCCCGACGGCGGAGAACGTCTTCCTCGGCAGGGGCGAAGGCGCGCTTCCGATCGGAGCGCCCGCCAACGACCACGCCGGCCCGTCGGTCGCGCTCCGGCGGCGCGAGGAGCGCGCTCCGCTCGATCCGACGGCCCTCGCGGCGAGCACCGCGGATGTCGCGGCGGTCGCGAATGCCCACTTCGCGGCCGGAGGAACGAGCGTCTCGTTCGGTCATGCCTGCGAAGGCGACCCGCTGGCGTCGGTGCGGATCGTCGCTGACGCGGTGACGCTGATCCGGCGGCCCGAGGGTGCCGAGATCATCGTGCGCACGAACGGCTCATCGACCGCCGCGCTCGCGCGCGCTGCCGACGCCGGGATCGATCGCGTGTGCATCGCGCTCGCCTCGGCCCACGGCCCGACCTACGAGCGCGTGCACGGACCCGTCGGATATCGCTGGACGGACGTCCGCTCGACGTTCAGGGACGCCGCGTCGCGAAAGCTCGCGATCACCGTTGAGCTGCTCTCGCTCCCCGGGCTCACCGATCGCGAGACCGAAGCCCGCGCGCTCGTGGCCCTGCTCGGTGAGCTCCCCGCGGGGACCGTGCTCGCCCCCATCGATCTCGCCGCGGATCCGTACGTCCTGCTCGCGAGCTTGCCGCCGGAACCGGTGACCGCCGGGATCGCTGCTCTGCTGGCCCGCCTTCGCACCGACGCCGCCCACGTGCGGATTGCGGCCTAGTCGTGTTCCTGGATCGCGCCCACATCGTGGTGAAAGGCGGGGACGGAGGCAGCGGGGTCATCTCGTTCCGTCGTGAAGCGCACGTTCCCCGCGGTGGCCCGGACGGTGGCGACGGAGGGCGCGGCGGCAGCGTCGTGCTTCGCGTCGACTCCGGGATGACGACACTCTCCGACTTCCGCAACCGGAAGACGCTCGCCGCGACGAGCGGGGGCGATGGCGGCGGGAAGAACAAGAGCGGCAAGGCGGGCACGGACCTCACGCTGCGCGTGCCTCAGGGGACCATCGTGATGGACCGCGCGACCGGGCAGCGGGTGGCCGATCTGGTCGCGCCGGATGAGGAGCTCGTCGTTGCCAAGGGCGGTCACGGCGGACGAGGCAACGCCCGTTTCGTGTCGAGCACGCGGCGGATCCCGCGCATCGCGGAGGACGGGCAGCCCGGTGAGTCGCACGAGCTGGACCTCGAGCTGAAGCTCATCGCGGACGTGGGCCTTGTCGGCCTGCCGAACGCCGGCAAGTCGTCGCTGCTCGCGGCGCTCACGCGCGCGCATCCGAAGATCGCCGCATACCCGTTCACGACGATCACGCCGAATCTGGGCGTCGCGAGGCTGGATGAGCGGGAGATGGTGATCGCCGATATCCCGGGGCTGATCGAGGGCGCGAGCGAGGGTGCGGGGCTCGGCGAGGAGTTCCTTCGTCACATCGAGCGCACCAGGCTCATCGTCCACGTCGTCGATCTGGCGCTGGATGATCCGATCGCCGACATCGCTGTCGTGGACAAGGAGCTCGAGGCATACGGGCGCGGGCTGATGGAGCGACCGAGGATCTTCGCGCTGAACAAGCTGGATCTCTTCGAGGGCCGCGAACGCGCTCCGCGCATCGCGAAGAAGCTGGGGAAGGACGCGCTCGCGATCTCCGCCGCGACGGGCGAGGGCGTGGCCGACCTCATGAAACGCATGTGGGCCCGGACCCCGGACCGCGAGGTCGTCGAGGCCGCGCCGGCGGGCGAGCGCCGCATCGCCTTCTCGGGTGGCGGCCGCGACTGGAGCGTGGTCCGCGAGAACGAGGCCTATCGCATCAGTGGTGGACGGGTCGAGCAGCTCGCGCGCGGGCTCGACTGGGCGAGCCCTGACGCGGCCGCGTACTTCCAGCGGCTGCTGCAGCGGAACGGCATCGAGAAAGAGCTGCGGCGCCTCGGGGTAAAGGACGGCGACACCGTCCGCATCGGTGCCAAGGACCTGGAATGGACCGAGAGCGGACCGCGGTGAGGGTCGGGATATTCGGCGGCACGTTCGACCCCGTGCATGTCGGTCATCTCGCGATCGCGAACGCCGCGCTCGAATCCGTACCGCTCGACCGTGTCGTGTTCGTGCTCGCGCGACGCTCGCCGTTGAAGGAGCGAGGTCCCGTCGCCGGCGAGGCCGATCGCCTCGCGATGCTCGAGCTGGCGGTGGCCGGCGAGCCGCGTTTCTCGGTCTCGCGTGTCGAGCTCGAGCGGGATGGTCCGTCGTACACGGTGGACACGCTCGAGTCCTTCGCCGGCGCGGATGAGCTGTTCCTGATACTCGGCGGCGACGCGATCGCCGAGCTGCCACGGTGGAAGGATCCGGACCGGATCGCGCGGCTGGCCACGCTCGTCGTCGCGGAGCGGCCGGGCGCACCGTCCGCCCCGAACGACGGAAGCTCATCGCTCCTCGTCTTCGACGCGCCACGGCTCGATATCAGCGCGCGCGAGCTGCGGGCCAGGGCCGCCCGCGGCAGGTCACTGCGGTACCTTGTTCCAGACCCCGTCTGGGGGCACATCGAGGCGCGCGGCCTGTACCGCGCGGAGGGACCATCGTCGGGAACGACCTGAACGCACGCGCACTGGCAGACCTCGTGATCGAGGCGGCGAGCGACAAGAAGGCCGAGAACATCCTCGTCATGAACGTGTCCGAGGTCACGTCGATCGCGGACCTGTTCATCCTGTGCAGCGGTCGAGGCGAGCGGCAGGTGCAGTCGATCGCCGACGGCATCGTCGAGAAGGCCAAGGCCGCCGGCCGCACGCCGATCGGCGTCGAGGGGTACAGCGGCGGCCGGTGGATCCTCATCGACCTCGGCGATGTGGTCGTCCACGCATTCGTCCCTGAGGAACGCGAGCTCTACAAGCTCGAGCGCCTCTGGGGCGACGCGCCGATCGTCCTCAAGATCGAGTGAGGGGGATGTCGTGGCGTGCCATGGCCCGGGTGCCTTCGAACCCTTAGGCTTTACCCATCAACGGAAATGCCGCCGGCTCGGGGCTGTGTCTGATCACCAGCTCGCTCGCTTCGCTCGCGAGCGTGATCAGCAGCCCCAGGCGGCTTTGCCGCCTGGGGCTGTAGCTCAGTTGGTAGAGCGCTTGAATCGCACTCAAGAGGTCCGGGGTTCGAATCCCCGCAGCTCCACAAGACCTCGGAGCCGGCCGGTGGGAGCTTGCTCACACCGAGCGGCGACGACGGTCTTGAAGGCGCGAAGCGCCTTACAGGTATGAATAGCCTCAGCGATCCCGACCGCCAGGCGAACATCGCGTTCGCCCTGATCGTCCTCGGGATCATCTTCGTCGGCGGGCTCACCATCTGGCTCTTCTATGGAGCGCAGTTCTAGCGATCGACCGTGCTGGCATGAGGGGGAACACGATGGCCACACCACATCTCCAGAACTACATCGACGGACGCTGGGCGGATTCGGCGGGCGGCGAGGCCTTCGAGGATCTCGACCCCGCGACCGGCCAGGTGATCGCGACCGCGACCCGCTCGTCGAAGGCCGACGTCGATCGCGCGGTGGACGCCGCACGGCGGGCGGCGGAGGCCTGGCGGCTGTATCCGGCGCCCAAGCGCGGCGAGATCCTGTACCGGGCCGGCGAGATCATGCTCCAACGCAAGGATCAGCTCGCGCGCGAGATGACGACGGAGATGGGCAAGGTCCTCGCTGAGGCACGCGGCGATGTCCAAGAGGGCATCGACATGACCTACTACATCGCCGGCGAGGGACGCCGCCAGTTCGGCGACACGGTCCCCGCCGAGCTCCCGAACAAGTGGGCGATGTCGACACGCGCGCCGCTCGGCGTCGTCGCCGCGATCACGCCGTGGAACTTCCCGTTCGCCATCCCGACCTGGAAGATCATGCCGGCGCTCATCCTGGGCAACGCCGTGGTCTTCAAGCCGGCGTCGTACACGCCGATGCTGGCGGTGCGCCTGGTGGAGATCCTCATCGAGGCCGGTCTGCCGAAGGGCGTGCTGAACCTGGTGCTCGGTCCGGGCGGCGAGCTCGGCGACGCGCTCGTCACGCACGCCGGGGTCGATCTTGTTTCGTTCACGGGATCGAGCGACGTCGGGGCGCACATCAGCGAGATCGCGGGGAAGCAGCTCAAGCGGGTGTCGGCCGAGCTTGGCGGCAAGAACGCGATCGTGGTCATGGACGACGCTGACCTCGACCTCGCGATCGAGGGCATCGTGTGGTCCGCGTTCGGGACCTCAGGCCAGCGGTGCACCGCCGCGTCGCGCGTCATCACCGACCGTTCCGTGGCGAACGAGGTCATCGATCGGCTCGTCGACCGAGCGAAGAAGCTGAAGATGGGCCACGGCCTGGACGCCGGCACGGACCTCGGTCCGGTCATCTCGAGCGAGGCGCAGCAGAAAGTGCACAGCTACATCCCTATCGCGGAGAAGGAA
>JANXXG010000269.1 GCA_025350745.1 Chloroflexota bacterium
CCGCCGTCCCCACCGCACCTTCGGGCGCCGCCGCGTCGTGGCGATCATCTCGCTTGCCGTGGTGCTCACGGTCTGGGAGCTCCTCGGCCGGCGACAGCCGCTGTTCGCGTCGTTCCCGAGCGAGATCGCTGTCGCGGCGGCGCCCGAAGGTGCGGTGGGGACGGCGGCGCCGGGGCGCGTTCAAGACCGGCGCCGCCATCCCAGTTCGATAGCTACTTGGATCCGTTGCGCGCGAGATAGTTCTTCACGAAGGTCTCGTCCACCCATCTGTCCGTCGTCGGGATCTTCCCCGTCAGCACGCCGAGCTGTGCGCCGTAGCCGACGTAGGTCTCGACCGAGGGAAGATCGATCCCGCCATTGAGCGGCCAGAAACCGACCGACTTGAAGTAGTCCCAGGCCGGCGCCAGGGTGTCCGGATTCGCGTCCGGGACCCAGGTCTTGGCGAAGGTCACGAATTGGTCCTTGTTGCCCGCGGCCCAGCGCATGGCATCGATATAGCCGTCGACCATGACCTGCGCGAGCTTCGGGTTGGCCTTGAGCCAGGCACCGGTCGTCACCATGCCGGTGACCGGGTAGTTTCCGACGGCCTTGCCGCAGTCGCTGATGATCTTGAGGGCGCCGTTGCTCTTCGCGACGGCGGCGCTCGCATCCGCGATGTGCGCCGCGCCAAAGTCGATCTGCCCGGCAAGGAGCGCGGCGACGCGGGCGCTCGTTCCGCCGATCCGGACGATCTTCAGCGAGCTGTAGTCGAAGCCCTGGTTGTTCAGGCAGAGGTGCATCACGAGCTCGCTCGCGTCACCGGGCGCGCTGATCCCCTGGGTCTTGCCCTTGAGGTCCGCGACCGACGCGATCGAGGACTTCCCGAGGAGCTGGTAGTCGCTCGCGTACGTGTCCGCGGCGATCAGACGCACATCGGTGCTTGACTGCTTGACGAGGTTCACCAGGTCGGTGAGCGACATCGCCACGGCCATGTCGTCGGCGTTCGAGACGACAGCGCGCAGTGACACGTCGGTCGCCGAGGTGAAGTCGAACTTCACGGTGATGCCATACTTGTCCGCCATCGATTTCTGCCAGTAGCCGATCGCGGCGTCGTCGACGGCGGTACCGTTGATCTTCGCGACCTTCACGGTCTGGCCTTTGAATGCCGTAGCCGGGTCCACCGCGGCGGAGCCTGACGGCGTGCTGGTCGCCGGCGGCGTCGTGCACGCCGCAGCGACCAGACCGGCGGCCAACACGGCTGCAATGACGGATCGGACTCTCATCGCCCCTACCTCCCAAGCGCCTTCCGGGGCGCGTTTCCGCACCCACGAGTGGAAATATTCCCTCGCGGGCCTTGTCGTAGCACAAATTTTGTTGCCGTCAACAGGTAACTCTGGCAGGATTTCCGTCACTCGCCACCTATGCTCGCCAAAAGAGAAGAGGAAGCCCAGTGGAATTCGGCCTCGCTGTCCAGAACAATCGCCTTGGCGCGTCCGCGGAGGGAATGGATGCCTCGGCGGAGGCGGCCCTCCGGTTCGGGTTCCGGACGCTCTGGGTGGCCGATCATCTCCTCGTCTCTCGCAAGGGTGGTCCCGAAGCAGATGCGTGGTATGCCCAGTACAACCTCCTCGAGCACGAATGGATCCTCGAGGCGCTCTTGTCGCTCATGTACATGGGCGCGCGCCATCAGAAGATCCTCCTCGGGTTAGGTGTCATCGTGCCCGCGATGCGGGACGCGCCCGCGCTCGCCAAGGAGCTCGCGACGCTCGACACGCTCACCAACGGCCGTGTCATCGCAGGCGTCGGCGTCGGCGATCCCGAGGATTACGACGAGTACCAGAACCTCGGCAAGGTCGAACGGTTCCACCGGCGCGGCAAGTACCTCGACGAGACGATCGCGCTGTGGCGCCACCTGTTCTCCGGCCGGACCGACCCATTCGTCGGGAAGTTCCATCAGCTCAACGACTTCACCTTCCAACCGCTGCCGCCTCAGGGGAAAGACTTCCGGATCTGGGCGAGCGGCCGCAGCGACCGAGGGCTCGCGCGGGTCGGCACCAACTGCGACGGCTACCTCGGCTCCCGCTGGTCTCCGCAGCAGTTCCGCGAGGCCTGGCCCGCGGTCCAGGAGAGGGCGCGCGCGAACGGCCGGCCCAAGCCCTACTTCGCAACACGCGTCCGAATGCGCATCGGCGAGGCGCCGGACGAGATCTGGAGCCTGTGCGGCCGGCCCGACGAGATGGTCCGTCACCTCGTCGAGTACGAGCAGGTCGGCGTCGACGAGATCGTCATGGTGTTCGAAGCGGTCACGCCCGAGGACATCCGGCGGGAGACCGAGCGGTTCCACGAGCAGGTCCTGCTGCCGTATCGCGATGCATCCCGGGCGGTCGTCCGATAGAGATATCGATCGCGCTGCCCAACCACGGCGACGGCGCGTCGCGGGAGAGCCTGCACGCGGCGGCGGAAGCCGTCGTCCGGCACCGCTGGCGCGGGGTATGGGCGGTCGACCATCTCGCTGTCGGAAGAGCCCAGGCGCGCGACTACGGGTGGACTCTCGAGACGATGCTCTCCCTGGCCTACGTCACGGCGCTGTACCCGACGGTGCATCTTGCCACCGGCGTGCTGGTCCCGCCGATGCGCGACGCGGTCCAGCTCGCGAAGGAGATCGCCACGCTCGACGCCCTGTGCGATGGCCGACTCCTGGTGGGAGTGGGCGTGGGCGACGAGGAGGACCTCGTGGAGTACGCGAATCTCGGGAAGGGCGAGCGATTCCGACATCGCGGCGCCTACCTGGACGAGTCGATCGCCTTGTGGCGACATCTGTGGTCCGGATCAAGCGAGCCATTTGCCGGGAAGTTCCATCAGCTCAGCGACTTCGTCTTCGAGCCGCTCCCGAAGGCTCGCGAGCGCCTGCGGGTCATCTCTGGGGGTCGGTCCGATCGCGCGCTGTCGCGCGTGGGCCGCATCACCGATGGCTTCTATGCCAGCCGTTGGGGACCAGCTGAGATCGCCGAGCGCTGGCCGGGGATGCTCGAAACGGCGCAGCGGAATGGACGCATCCGACCGTACCTCGCGGCGCGGGTGCGCGTGCGGTTCGGGCCGCAGCCGTCGATCCCCGGCGTCTACGTCATGGGTGGAGATGGCCCGTCCATGCTGGCCGAGCTGAGGCGGTTCGACACGGTCGGCACCGACGAGTTCGTCGCGGTCTTCGACTCGGTCACGCCTGAAGCCGTGACCCGCGATGCTGACCGCTTCCAGCGCGAGGTCGTGGAGCCCCTCAGCCTGTCCTAGCTCAGCGCTCCGACGGCTGCCACGGCGCGAGGCGGCGCTCGAGCCGCGCCATCCCGAATGTCACGGTGATCCCCACCACCATGATGAAGAGGATCGGCACGATCATGCGCGCGGTGTTGAAGCTCGTCGAAAAGTCGACGATGAGGCCGCCGATGCCGCTGACGATCGACGTGATCTCTGCAGCGATGACCCCGAGCCACGCGCCGGAGAAGCCCAAGCGGACGCCCGCGAAGATGAACGGCACCGCCGCAGGAAGGATCACCGTCCGCATGATCTGCCGTTCGTTCGCACAGAAGCACCGCGCGCTGTCGATCAGCTCCGGGTCGACATTCTTCACGCCGGCCATCGTGTTGATGATGAGCGGGAACACGCCGGAGAAGAACACGAGCGCGAGCCGGAGCTGGATATCGAATCCGAACCACAGGACGAACAGTGGGATCAGCGCGATGTTCGGCAGAACGAACAGGAAGGTGACGTAGGGGTCCAGGACGAATTCGGCGGTCCGGTAACGGCCCATGAGCAGCCCGATAGCGATGCCGAACGGCAGAGTGAGGATCAGTCCCAGGACGAGCGTCCCGAGGCTCTGGTACATAGCGCCCCAGATCAGCGGATGGGTCACCGCCAGGTCCCAGAACGCGAGCGCGACATCGACCGGCGGCACGAGAAGCGCCTTGCTCGTGTGTGACGCCGTCCACCACCAGAACGAGAGCAGCACGGCAAGGGTCGTCACGCGGATCGCCCAGGTCGACGCTCGCGTGCCGACGCGCGCGTGGCGATTGAAGAGCCGGCGCGGTCCGGCGACATCGAAGCCCCTCGGGTAACGGATGCGTCGAACGCTCATCGGGCCGCGGGCCTCGCCCATGGCGTGAGCCGGCCCTGCAGTGCGATGAGGACGCGCGTCAGCGCGATGCTGATCAGCCCAAGAAGGATCAGCGGCGCCAGCAGCTCATCCATCTTGAAGAACTGCGCTTTCGCGATGAGCAGCCGCCCGACCCCGGTGATCGCGACCGTCATCTCCGCCGAGATCACTCCGCCGAGCGCGCGGGCCATGCCGAGGCGGGCGCCCGTGAAGATGTACGGCAGTGTGCCGGGCACGATGATCGTGCGGAAGATCTGGAGCCGGTTCGCTGCGAAGGCACGACCGACATCGACGAGGTCCCGGTCCATGACCCGCGCGCCGGCATAGACGGTGACGATCACCGGAAAAATGGACGACAACACGATGATGACGACCTGCATCGTGAAGCCGACCCCGAGCCAGATGACGAGAAGGGGTATCAGCGTCACGCGCGGGGTCACGTAGAGGGCGTTGACGTACGGGCTGAGTACGGTGTCGACCACGCGGCTGCGTCCCATCGCCATGCCGGTGGCGATCCCGATCGGACCCGAGATCAGAAAGCCGACCGCAAAGGCGCGGGCGGTGCTGGCGAACGCGGGCAGGATCTCCGGGATGAACCGATCGATAAAGGCCGCCGCGACGGCCGACGGGTACGAGACGAACAGGCGGTTGGAACGGCCGTACGCCTCCCAGGCGGCAAGCACGATCACAAGCGACACGATGCGCACGGACCACGGTGACCGAAGGAACCGGAGTGATCCGCGGGCGTTCATCTAGCCGGTCGAGAGCGCGAGCTGATGCTGGAGCAAGGACCAGATGCGAGAGCGGATCGCGGCATACTCGGGGCGGGCGCGGAAGTCGTAGGACGTGCGCGGGCGCGGTAGGTCGATCTTGAACTCTTCGATGATCCGACCTGGCTTCACGCCCATCACGACGATCCGGTCGGAGAGATAGATCGCTTCGTCGATCGAGTGAGTCACGAACAGGACCGTGAGGCGGCGCTCATCACAGATCCGCAGGAGCATGCCCTGCAGGTACTCGCGCGTGAGCGCATCGAGGGCGCCGAACGGCTCATCCATGAGGAGCAGCTTGGGCTGGATCGCGAGCGCGCGGGCGATGCCGACCCGCTGCCGCTGACCACCCGACAGCTGTGACGGGTAGAGGTGCGACGCCTCGCTGAGACCGAGG
>JANXXG010000272.1 GCA_025350745.1 Chloroflexota bacterium
CGCGCTCAAGCCGGGCGGGCAGTTCGTGATCTACGACGAGACGTACCCGACGACCGACGCGGAGCTCCAGACGATGCCGACGCGTTTCGCCGCGCTCGCGCAGTGGTTCGAGCTCACCTGGGGCAACCGGCTCAACACGAAGCCGGAGCTGCACGAGCTCTGCCGCGGCGCGGGCCTTCGGATCGTCGAGGAGACCGTCTTCTCGCGCTTCTATATCGGGGTCGCCCAGAAGAGCGAGAAGGTCTAACAAGCGCGCGAGATACCCCGATCCGGCAGCTTGCCCGCTCCCTGGGGCACGCCCCATGCAGCGTCATTGCTCGAACGCTGAACGCAAGGGAGAGATCATGAACGCGATCGAATTCCTCAAAGAAGAGCACGCCAACGCGAACGAGAAGTTCCAGGAGATCGAGCACGCCGGGCCTGAGAACCGCGGCGACCTTTGGAAGGAGCTCAAGCCCGAGCTGAAGGTCCACGAGCACATCGAGGATGAGTTCCTCTACGGCCCGCTGAGCAAGGATCCGAAAGCCAAGGGCACGCCCGTCGGGGACTTCCAGGCGCATCAGGACCAGGACGTTGCGGAGCTCGACAAGGCCATCGCAAAGCTCGAGGCCATCGAGCCGAGCAAGCCCGAGTGGCTCACGCAGCTCAAGGCGATCCACACGTCCCTCGCCGGTCACATCAAGGTGGAAGAGACCGAGATCCTGCCGGGCATCGCGAAGATCTGGGACGCCCCCAAGCTCGAGCAGGCGGGCGCCGCGATGGCCGAGGAGAAGAAGCGCAAGCTCCAGTCAGTACACCGCTGATCTGAAGGCCGAACGCCGTGAGACTCACTCACGGCGTTCGGCGGACCTAGCGCTTGAGCGGGCCGACCCTCACGCCGCTGAGGTTCTTCTCGCGCTCCGCCTGGGTGGGCCGCTTGCGCCGCTCGATGTAGTCGGCGAACGGCACGTAGTGTGGATTCTCGCAAAGCGTCGTGCCGAGGATCGTGTACGGGTGGGTCTCGATCCCGGCGAAGATGAGCACCGAGCCGGGGAGCTTCTCCGTGTTGTACGTACACATGACGATGGCCGGGTAGCTCTTCACGGCCTCGCTGACCTTCGCCTCAAAGCTCATGAGATCCTCCTGCGCGGGCCAGTCCATGTCCCCCCAGCCGATGAATCCGAGGAACCGGATGAGCTTGGTGCCACGAGCGACCGCCGCGTCGAACGCTGCCGCGATGCCGCCGAGGAGTGCGTCGGGGTCGGGCGCACCATTCACCAGGACGATCCGGCCGGCGGCGAGATCCGCAGCGATGTCGCGCTTGTGATCGGCGCCGATGTAGCCAAGGATCTCTTCCAACCGCGCTTGCCTTCCAAAGAGCACGGCGACCTGCTCGGGATCGTCAAGAGTGTTCGCGAGAAAGCCCAAGCGATCGCGCAGCTCGGCGTCATCCGAATAGAAGAGGCAGATGTGGCTCGGCACGTCGATCTTCAGGTCGGCGAACCCGAGCTTGGTACGCGTCATGTTCGTTCTCCCCGCTGAGTAGCGTATTCCGCGCCGTCCCGCAGCTGCCGACCTTGCGAGCGAGCGATGGTCCAGGCCGGGCACTCGAATCCGAACGCGCGGGTGAACGCCGGCTCGGGCCGCTCCGGCACGCCGAGACCGAGCTTTCGCAGCCCGAAGAAGACGTGACAGATCGGTAAGCCGACGATGTTGGAGTAGCAACCGTCGTACCAAGCGACGCGCTCGGCTCCGCCGCCCTGGATCGCATAGGCGCCGGCCCGGTCGAGTGGCTCCCCCGTCGCGACATAGGCCCGGATCGCGGCGTCGTCCGGCGGTTTCATCGCGACGGTCGAGCGCACGCCGAAGTGCAGCGCCCGACCGCTCGGCGCGATGAACGCGACCTCCGTCCGCACGACATGGGACCGGCCGCCGAGGCGCTGAAGCGTCGAGACCGCGTCGGCGGCATCGGCGGGCTTCCCGATGCGCTCGCCATCGAGCTCGATGACCGTATCCGCGGCGAGCGTCAGCGCGCCCGGCCGGGCGACGGCGCGAGCCTTTGCCAGCGCCGGATGCGGCTCGCTCCACTCGTCGATCTCGGCCGCGACGACCTCGAACGGGACGCCGAGCAGCGACAGCAGCTCTCGCCTACGTGGGGATCCGGAGGCCAGACGTATCATCTGCCTAGCTATGACTCAGAAGAAACCTATGCATCAGCCGCCACTCCGGATCGGCCAGGCTGCCGAGATCCTCGGAGTCTCGGTGGATACGATCCGCCGCTGGGCCGCGGAGGGAACGATCAAGACGACGCGCTCGGATGGCGGCCAGCGGCTGGTCGGCGCGGCCGAGCTCCGCCGCCTCGTCGGCGCGCGTCGCAAGACCGCCCCACAACGGACCATCGTCGCCCAGTCTGCGCGGAATCGGTTCCCGGGCGTCGTGACCCGCGTCGAGGTCGACCGCGTCGCTGCCCTCGTCGAGGTGCAGGCCGGGCCGCATCGCCTGGTCAGCCTGCTCACCGCCGAGGCGGTCCGCGAGCTGGGCCTCGAGCCTGGGATGCAGGTCATCGCGGTCGTCAAGGCCACGAACGTCATGATCGATCTGCCGTCATGAGGCGCCTCGTTATTGCCGTAGCGATAGGTTTCCTTGCCGCGTCGTGCGGGGCCGCGCTCGGTCCTGCGGGCCCGAGCACAACCCCGCCCGCCGCCAGCAGGACCATCTTGCTGGCGACGACGACGTCTACTCAGGACTCTGGCCTCCTGGACGTCCTCGTCCCTGACTTTGAGAAGAAGACCGGCTACAAGGTCAAGACCGCGGCAGTCGGTACGGGCGCGGCTTTGGCCATCGGGGCTCGGGGTGATGCGGACGTCGTTTTGGTGCATGCACCGTCGCTCGAGGCGAACTTCATGAAGGCGGGCAATGGCGAGCGCCGGCTGTTCGTGATGCACAACGACTTCATCGTGGTCGGCCCGCCCTCGGACCCGGCGAAGCTCAAGGGCAAGATGATCCTCGACGCGCTCCGGGCGGTCGCCTCGGGCCAGGCTCCATTCATCTCGCGCGGTGACAACTCCGGCACCGATGTCCTCGAGAAGTCGCTCTGGAAGCAGGCGGGGCTGACACCGGCAAAGCCGTGGTACGTCGAGGCGGCGACGGGCATGGGGCAGACGCTCCAGATCGCCTCCGAAAAGAACGCGTACACGATCACCGACCGGGCCACGTACCTGTCGCAGCAGTCGCACCTGCGGCTCGACATCCTCAATGGCGGGGACCCGCCGCTCCTCAACTACTACCACGTCATCACACTGAGCCCGACGAAGTTCCCGAAAGTGAACGCCCCGGGCGCGAACGCCTTCGCCGACTACCTCGTGCACCCCGACACCCAGAAGAGCATTGCCGCGTTCGGCGTCGAGAAATTCGGACAGCAGCTGTTCTTCCCGGACGCGGGCAAGCCAGAGCCGACGGGCTAGTGGACTAGTGGACCTCATCGTCCAGGGTCTCGGCGGGGCGTTCGCGAAGCTCGCGGCCCTCGATCCGGACGTCATCGATGCGGCGATCGCGTCGCTCGTGGTGAGCGGCGCGGCCACCATCCTGGCGGTGCTCACCGGGGTCCCCCTCGGCGCGCTCATCGGGCTGGCGCGGTTCCGCGGCCGACGGCTGCTCCTTTCTCTGGTCAACACCGGTATGGGCCTGCCGCCGGTCGTCGTCGGGCTCTTCGTCGTCGTGCTTCTGTGGCGGAGCGGCCCGCTCGGTGATCTCAATTGGTATTGCACGCGCCAGGGCATGGTCATCGCCCAGTTCCTTCTCGCCGCACCCACCGTCGTCGGCATTACCGCGATCGGGCTGCAGAACCAGGACCCGCTCCTGCGCATGCAGCTCCTGTCGCTTGGAGCGAGCCGCTGGCAGGCTGCCGCCCTGCTGGTCCGAGAATCGCGCCTGCTCGTTCTCGGCGCGGTGATCGTCGGATTCGGCGCGGTCATCAGCGAGGTCGGCGCGTCCCAGATGGTCGGGTGCAACGTGAAGGGCGATACCCGCGTCCTCACCACGGCGATCGCGCTCGAGACGAGCAAGGGCGAGTTCGGCAGCGCGTTCGCGCTCGGCTTCATCCTGCTCGCCGTGATCTTTGCGGTCACCGCGTACATCACGTACACCCAGCAGCGTCGGCCCCACCTGGGTTGATGGGGTGATGGGCTGATGCTCGAAGCTCGTGACCTCACCGCGTATCGAGGCGACCGTGCAGTCGCGCACGCCACGCGGCTCGATCTCAACGAGGGTGAGCATCTCGCCCTCCTTGGGCCCAACGGGGCCGGCAAGAGCTCGCTCGTGCTCGGGCTCGCCACGCTGATCCGCACCGCTGGCGACCTCCGGTATCGCGGCTCCCCCTTGCGCGACGCACCGGCCTACCGGCGCCGCATCGCGGTCGTCTTCCAACGGCCGCTCCTGCTGGACCGCTCGGTGCGCGAGAACGCGGCCCTCGGGCTCGCGCTCCGCGGTGTCGGCCGCCGGGAGCGTGATGCGCGCGCGGAGACGGAGCTCGCCCGGCTGGGCGTCGGGCAGCTCGCGGACCGGCCGGCGATCGGACTCTCCGGCGGTGAGGCGCAACGGGTGAGCATCGCGCGGGCTCTGGCGATCGACCCCGAGATCCTATTCATGGACGAGCCGTTCAGCGCGCTCGACGCGCCCACGCGGGAGTCGCTCATCGCCGACCTGGCGCACGTGC
>JANXXG010000369.1 GCA_025350745.1 Chloroflexota bacterium
TCGCCGGTGGGATCGCGGCGGTCGTGTAGCACGACTCGCGGCTAGGCTTTCGGGATGGGGAAGCTGCCGCCGGCACCCCCCGCGGCGCGCGGGGATGAGGCCGAGGTCCTGCATGGCGAACGGATCGCCGATCCGTACCGCTGGCTCGAGCGCGATGGCGTCGAGACGCGCGCGTGGACGGCTGCCCAGAACGCCCGGACGCGTGCGGCCCTGGATGTCGTTCGCGACCGGTCGTACTTCCACGGCCGGCTCCAGGCGCTCCTCGGGGTCGGGCTGCTGGGCACGCCGCGTCCGGTCGGCGCGCGCATCTTCTACGAGCGGCGGTCCCCCGGCGCCCGCCAGATGGTGCTGTATGTCAGAGCGGACGGTCGCGAACGGGCGCTCATCGACCCGAACGTGAGCGATCCCGAAGGTCTGACGTCCCTCGACTGGTGGTACCCGTCGCCGGACGGCGCGCTCGTCGCCTACGGCGTCTCACGCGGGGGGACCGAGATGTCGACGCTTCAGGTCCTTGACGTGGCGACCGCCGCGGCGCTGCCGGACACGATCCCGCACACGCAGCGGGCGCGTGTCTCGTGGTCGGGCCGGGGGTTCTACTACACGGTCCACCCGGCGCCCGGCTCGGTGGCGACGGGCGATGAGCTGTATTGCACGCGCGTCCGATACCACGCGCTCGGTGAGGATCCCGCGCACGACGTGCTCGTCTTCGGCGATGGCCTCCCGAAGGAGACGATGCTCGGGGTGGAGGCCGACACGAGTGGCCGGTGGGTGGTGCTGTCCGCGGGGCAGGGCTGGACCCGGAACGACCTGTACCTCCTCGGCCGCGAGGCGGGCTCCGACGGTCCGCGCACGATCATCGAGGGCGCCGATGGGCTCAGCCAGGTGACGTTGGCCGGCGGCCGCCTGTGGATCCGCACGAATGTCGGTAGCCCCAACTACCGCATCGACGTCGCCGATCCGGATTCGCCCGACCGTTGGCGGACCGTCGTGCCGGAGAGCGAGTGGCCGATCGCGTCATTCGACGTCACGCGTGCCCACCTGATCGTCCACACCCTCGAGCACGCCACCTCGCGCCTGTCGATCTGGTCACATGACGGGGCGCGCCAGCGTGACGTGACGCTCGACCCGTTCGTGTCGCTCCTCGGGGTCTCGCCGGTGGCGGATCCGTCGAGCGACACGTTCGGCTTCACCGTCGATTCGTTCACGCGGCCCGCGGTGGCGTACGTCGGTGACGCCGCGACCGGCGTCAGTGAAGTGGTCGCCAGGCTTCAGGGGCCCACGGGAACGGATCCGGGCTCCATCACCGTCGAGCAGCAGCGCTACCGCTCCGCTGATGGCACGGAGGTGCCGATGTTCCTTATCCATCGCGCCGACGTTCGGCCGGTCGGGACGGTGCCGACGATCCTCAATGGCTACGGCGGTTTCAACATCGCGCGTACACCGGCATACTCGGGAAGCATCGCCGCGTGGGTGGAAGCGGGCGGCCTGTATGTCGTCGCGAACCTGCGCGGCGGGTCCGAGTACGGCGAGGGCTGGCATCGCGCGGGAATGCGGGCCAACAAGCAGCACGTGTTCGACGACTTCGCCGGCGCCGCGATGGCCCTGGTGGCGAGTGGCTGGACGACCCGCGCGCACCTTGGGATCTCCGGAGGATCGAACGGTGGGTTGCTCGTAGGGGCGGCGATGACCCAGCGCCCGGAGCTCTTCGCGGCGGTCGCCTGCGCGGTGCCGCTCTTGGACATGCTTCGCTATCAGCACTTCCTCATTGCGCGCCTGTGGATCGACGAGTACGGCTCCTCCGAGGATCCGGTGCAGTGCCGCTGGCTTCGGGCGTACTCCCCGTATCAGAACGCGCGGGAGGGGGTGCGCTACCCGGCCGTTCTCTTCACGACGGCCGAGGGTGACTCGCGCGTCGATCCCGGGCACGCCCGGAAGATGGCGGCGCTCCTCCAGTGGCTCCAGCGCGATGAGCCCGACGCCGTCACGCTTCTGCGCGTCGATCGCGACGCGGGCCATGGCATCGGCAAGCCGCTCGACAAACAGGTCGACGACTACGCCGATCAGCTCGCGTTCTTCGCGTGGCAGCTCGGCCTTCAGGCTCCGGCGCGAGTGACTACAGTGGCAGCGGGTAGGTGAATATTCTCCGATTCCTTCGCGATCAGGCGAAGGGTTACGACTGCAGCGTGTGCGGCCAGAACCACGCGCGCTCGGATATCCGCGTGCTCGGCAAGCTCGAGTCGGCGTGGATCGTCCGGGTCACCTGCTCGAAGTGCGACACCTCGTTCAAGCTGCTCGTCGTGATCGACGAGGAGCGCGCCAACATCAGCCCCGTCCAGGAGCCGGCCGCCGCGCGCACGGAGCGCCGCCGCCGTCCCGCGGTGTCTCTGGACGAGGTCCTTGACGCCCATGAGTTCCTCAAGGGATATGACGGCAGCGTGGCGGACATGCTGGAGAGCGGCGGCCAGAAGGCCGAGCGCGACACCAAGGCATAGCGATGGGGCAGAACGCGGTCATCACCGGCTGGGGTCACTACGTGCCCTCCAGGGTCGTCACGAACTTCGACCTCGAGAAGATCGTGGATACCTCGGATGAGTGGATCACCTCGCGCACCGGGATCAAGGAGCGGCGGTACGCCGCCGACGGCGAGACGACCTCGACGATGTCGTTCCGGGCCGGGCGGATGGCCCTCGAGAAGGCGCGCCTTCGCCCCCAGGACCTCGATCTGGTCATCGTCGCGACCTGTTCGCCCGACTTCATTTTCCCGGCGAGCGCGTGCATGGTCCAGGACGCTCTGGGCGCCGACCGCGCCGGCGCATTTGACGTGGAGTCCGCCTGCACCGGCTTCGTGTCCGCGCTTGCCGTTGCGCGCGGCCTCATCGTGTCGGGAACCCATCAGAACGCGCTCGTGATCGGTGCCGAGACCCTCTCGCGGTTCCTGAACTGGAAGGACCGCTCGACGTGCGTCCTGTTCGCGGACGGCGCGGGTGCGGTCGTCGTCGAGGCCTCGAACGCCTCGGTCGGCATCGAGTCGGCGGTGCTCCACAGCGAAGGCTCGAAGGGCCACATGCTGATGATCGAGGGCGGCGGCGCGAAGGTCCCGGCGACGGCGAAAAGCCTGGAGCTCGGGCAGCATTTCATCTCCATGCAGGGTGGGGAGGTGTTCAAGCTGGCCGTGAAGTCCATGGCCGATGCGGCCGAGGAGGCCATTGCGGCGGCCAATCTCCGGCAAGACGACATTCACCTGATGATCCCGCACCAGGCGAACATCCGGATCATCGAAGGCGTGGCCAAGCGGCTGCATTGGCCGATGGAGAAGGTCTTCGTGAACATCCAGAAGTACGGGAACACCTCGGCGGCGTCGATCCCGATCGCGCTCAGCGAGGCCGCGGCCGAGGGCCGACTGCGGCGGGGTGACAAGATCCTCCTGGTCGCATTTGGCGGCGGGTTCACCTGGGGCGCGTCGGTCCTCGAGTGGTTCGGCGAGCACGAGCCGGGCCGGCCCAAGTCGATCGTCGAGCGCGCGTCGCGGCGGGTCGAGGACCTCGTCGATCGGGTCCTGCCGAGCTAGATGAGCACCGCCACGCTCGTGGCAGAGCGGATGGTCAAGGTCCACGGCTGGGTCCTCGACCACTCTCGATCGTGACGACGAGCAGCTGCGGGAACGGGTCGCTCCGACCGCCCCGTCCATCGGATTCCATCTCTGGCATGTGGCCCGCTGGGCAGATCGCGTCCAGGCCGCCCTTCCCTCGATGCACCCGGATCTCGCGGCGGCGCTCGGCCCGGCGGAGCAGCTCTGGCTCTCAGGCGGGCTCGCTCGCGCCTGGGGCTTCCGGTGACGGTGGCGGCGGACGCGACCGGCATGGGTCTCGACGACGACGTCTCTGCTTCGCTGCCGCTTCCCGCCAAGGCCGTGCTCCTTGACTACGCCAGGCGGTGTTTCGCCGCGGCCGATCGGGCCGCGATCGCGGCGGCGACCGAGGAGATCTTCGGGGCGCAGTGCACCGACCTGTACGGCCGGACCAATCCGATCGGGAGCGTCGTCATCGCACACATGTCGCACGCCGGCCGGCATCTCGGGATGATCGAGGCCCTTCGCGGGCTCCGGGGCTGCGGCACCGCGACGATCTAGCCTCGCCCTCCGCGACCACTTCCGGTCTCAGCGGCGCTCGCGCGCTGTATCCGTAGTTAGAACGTCCATTCGATTGTCCGTCGCAACCCGGTGTCTCCCTGAAATTCCTCGTCCGACCTATTGACATCGCGCCCGTGTGGAGCGAAAGTGCATCCGCGTGGTGAGTAGTGGGGACTGGTGGGGAACCAGCAGGCCCCGGAATCGGAAGGGCGCTCAGAGCAGTTGGAAACGTACTTTGCCGGCGAATTCTCCCACGCGCTGGACGAGAAGGGTCGGCTGGCGGTCCCCGCAAAGTTCCGAGCCCGCTTCAAAGAAGGAGCGGTCGTGACCCGTTGGATGAACGAATGCCTCGCGGTGTTCCCGACAAGTGAATGGGAGAGCATCAACGCCGAGATCCGGAAACGTCCGCGGACGGACCGCACCGTCCAGACCTTCGTCCACTTCCTCGTCGGAGGGGCGCACGAAGCCGACCTCGACGCCCAGGGGCGGATCGGGATCCCGGCCCACCTCCGCGAGTACGCCGGACTCGGCGGTGACGCCATCGTCATCGGCGCCAACGACCGCCTCGAGCTCTGGCAGCCCGACCGGTGGCACGCCCGCCTCGCGCAGGTCGAAGGGTCCATCGGCGACAGCCTCTCGGACCTTGGGATCTAGCGATGGAAAGGCTCACGAGCCGGTTCTTCTGGCCGAGGTACTCGCCCAGCTTGCTCCCCGCGAAGGTGGCCGCTTCCTCGACGGCACGGTGGGCGGTGGGGGGCACGCCGCAGCCCTCCTCGACCGGACCGCGCCGGATGGCCGGCTTCTCGGGCTCGACCGCGACCCTGCGGCTCTTGCGATCGCGCGACGGGAGCTGGCGCGCTTCGGTGATCGCGCCACGCTCGTCAACGCCAACTTCGCGGATCTTGACGGCGTTGCCCGCGAGCATGACTTCATCGGCATCGACGGGGTCCTCCTCGACCTCGGCCTCTCGTCGATCCAGCTGGCCGACGAGTCCCGTGGCTTCAGCTTCCATGCGACCGGCCCCCTCGATATGCGAG
>JANXXG010000370.1 GCA_025350745.1 Chloroflexota bacterium
CGGCCGCGCGCCGACGGGCAGCGAGCCGGTACCTTGACGCCGTTCGGGCCGATCCGATCGCAACGATCGCGGAGGAGCGGCTCCTGGTGCTCGCAGCCGAATCGCTCGAGCGCGGTGACGAGGCGAGCTTCCTTGATCCGATCGAGGATCTCAGCGCCGCCGTGCCCGGCTCGTGGCGCGTCCACTATCTCCTCGGCGAGCTGCGCCGGGCCACGGGGAACGTCAACGGTGCGGTCGTGGCGCTCGAACACGCCGACTCGCTGCACCCGCTGCGCGACGCCGACACGATCCGGCTCGCCGAGCTCTACGTGGACGCGGGGGCGGAGGCCACGGCCCGGGCGCGACTTCGGCGCATCAAGCCGGACAGCCCGGACTACGCGCACGCCCAGGATGTGCTCGGTGTCCTGGCGGTCCAGGCCGGCGATCTCCCCGCAGCGCGCGCGGCATTCGAGCGCGCGGTGGGCTCCGGCACGCGTGACGGCGCGGTCTTCGCCAGGCTCGCGCAGGTCCAGGCCGCCCTGGGCGATACGACGGGCGCGAACGCGACGTTCGACCATGCCCGCGGCGCCGCCGATCCGTCCTGGGAGCTCTGCGCAGCCCACGCCGCGTGGCTCCATGGCAACGGTGACCTCATCCACGCTGCGGAGCGCTACCGGGAGGCCCTCGCGCTCGGGTCGCCGGTGGACCTTCGTCTCGGCCTCGCGCGAGCGCTCGTCGCGTTCGGAAAGCGGGACGGCGCCTCGGCCGAGCTCGACACGCTCCTGGCCGCCGAACGGACCGGCGAGATCGCCGCCCAGGCGCGCCGTCTTCGACTCGGGCTGCGCCGACGGGACCTGGAAGAGCGCCTGGAGCGCGCCGGCGGGGTCGCCGTCCGTGGCCCGGAAGGCGATCTCGGAGGCGCGCGGACCGACCTCGAGGCGATCATTCGCGAAGAGCCCGACCTCTGGGAGACGTATTTCGCGCTCGGGCTCATCGCGCGGCGCACCGGCGACGCGCCGGCCGCAGAACGGCATTTCGGCCGAGTGCTCGAGCTCTGGCCGGATCAGCCCGACGCGCTCCACGAGCTCGGCGTCGCGCTCCTCATGGTCGATCGGACCGCCGAGGCGCTGCGGCTCCTCGACCAGGCGGCAGCGCTCCGGCCGAAGGACGCGGGCTACCTCGCGGATGCGGGCTTCGCGCAGCTGCGCGCCGGCAACCTGAAGGCCGCGCGGGATCGGTTGGCACTCGCGAGCGAGCTCGACGCGGCCGATCCGATCACGCAGTCGTACCTGACGGAGCTCGCACGTGTGGAGCAGGCCGTGGGACGGTCGAACTGATGCCGAAGCGGATCGTCATCGTCGGCGGGGGCTTCTCGGGTTTGCACCTCGTCCGGCGGCTCGAGGGGCTCATGCGCCCCGGCGAGATCGAGCTGACGCTCCTCGACCGCAACAACTACCACCTCTTCACGCCGCTCCTCTATCAGGTCGCGACCGGCGAGCTACCTCCGCATGCCGTTGCGTATCCGCTCCGCCTGCCCATCGCGCATGCCCGCCAACGGTTCGTCCAGACGGACGTTCAAGGCGTGGACCTCGAGCGTGGGGCCGTGCGGACCGCCGATGGTGACTTCGCGTACGACCATCTGGTCCTGGTCCCGGGGGCCGTGACCAACGACTTCGGGATCCCCGGCGTCGCGGAGCACACCCTGTCGATGAAGACGCTCGCCGACGGTCTCGTGGTCCGCAAGCGGATCCTCGAGACGGTCGAGAATGCCGCGCGGGAGACGGACGCCGAACGCCGCAGAGCGCTCCTGTCGTTCGTCATCATCGGCGCAGGTCCGGTCGGCGTCGAGCTCGCCTCGTCGCTGCGCGACCTCATGGATCACTCGCTGCGCAGGATGTACCCGGAGATCGACCTCGTGCGCGACGCGAGGATCACGCTCATCGACGCCGGCGACCGGGTCGTCATCGCGATGGATGAGCGGCTTAGCCGCATCGCCGCAAAGCGGCTTGCCGAACAGCGCGTGACCGTCGTGCTCAACACACTCGTCTCGGAGGTCGCGGGAGGCATCGTTCGCACCAAGGATGGGAAGGAATTCCGGGGTGGCACGATCGTGTGGGCCGGGGGTGTTCGCACGCATCCGCTCGTCACGGGCCTGGAAGGCGCGGCATTGGCAAAGGACAAGCGCCTCGTCGTGGATCGGACGTTCCGGGCCGGGCGTGACGATGTCCTGTCGTTCGGCGACGCGGCCTACTTCGAATGGGAGGGACGACCCTTGCCACAGCTCGCGCAGGTCGCGGTGCTTCAGGCGCCCGCGGTCGCGCGCAACATCGCGCATCTGGTCCGCGGGGAGGCCCTCGAGCCGTACGTCTATCAGCGCAAGGGCGACCTGGTGGCCCTCGGCCAGACCCACGCCGGCGCCGAGCTCGCAAAGTACGGCCACATCGTGTTGGGGGGACTGCCCGCCTGGACGGTCTGGCGCATCAACTACCTGATGCAGCTCCTGGGCGTCCGGAATCGATCGACCCTCCTCGTCGAGTGGTTGCTGTCCTACTTCTTCACGCGCATGGTCGTTGACACGCCGTAGCGCTACGTTCGTTCGATGAAGCCCGCTCGCGCTATTCCGGTCCCGGAGGCACTCGCGTTCCTCCGGTCGCGCTATGGGGACGAGGTCACCGACCTCGTGCCGGTCCAGCGGCAAGGCCTCTGGTCGAGCGCCTTTCGCTTCTGGAGAGCTGACGAGGAGCTCGTCGTCCGGTTCAGCAACGTGCGCGAGAACTTCGAGCGCGACGCGTTCGCCGCGCGGCACGCCTCCGCTGCGCTGCCGGTCCCCGAGATCTACGAGATCGGCCGAGCCTTCGGTGGCCATTTCGCCGTCTCGGCCTTCGCGGGAGGGCACTTCATCGACGATGTCGATCGGCCAGAACTGGAGCGGACGCTGCCCAGTCTCCTCGCGAGCCTGGACGCCGCGCGAGCGATCGATCTTTCGGCGACGACCGGCTACGGCTACTGGGATGCAGACGGGCGAGGCGTTGACGAGACCTGGGAGCACCTCATGCTCGGTGGTCTATCGCGGTGGCGCGTGGCCGTGGCCGCGTCGCCGGTCGGGCTCAATTCATTCGACGCCGGCACCGACCGAATGATGGCCCTCATGCCGTTCTCGCCGCCGATCCGGCATCTCGTGCACAGTGACCTCCTGCATCACAACGTCCTCGTCGACGCGGGGCAGGTCACGGCGGTGTTGGACTGGGGAAGCGGGTTCATCGGTGACTTCGTCCACGACATCGCGTGGTTGACGTTCTGGCAACCGTGGTATCCGAAGTGGGATGGGATCGACTTCGCGGCCGCCACTCGCGCCCACTACGACGCGACGGGACTGGTCGTGCGTGACTTCGCCGAGCGGCTCCGGTGCTACGAGCTTCGCATCGCGCTATCGAACCAGGAGTGGTTCGCCGATCGTGGCGACATCGCGAACCTCCGGAAGGTGGCTGCCCGAACATTGGCGCTGGCTCACGCCAGACTACGGGCCGGTATTTCGTAGCGCCGCCGGGATCAGTGCGCGGCCGCGGGTTCCTCCGCCGCCTCGTGCGCGGCGACGACCTTCTCCGCGATGTGAGCCGGACATTGCTCGTAGGAGAGGAACTTCGCGCTGAACGAGCCGCGTCCGCCGGTCATCGAGCGCAGCTCGGTCGCGTACCGGAAGGTCTCGGCCATCGGCACGTGGGCCTTGATCCGTTGATGACCCGATCCGGCCGCCTCCATGCCGAGCACGCGGCCGCGGCGGGCGTTGAAGTCCGAGAGGACATCGCCCATCTGCTCCTCGGGGACGAGCACCTCGAGCTCCATGATCGGCTCGAGCAGATACGGCTGGGCCTCCTTCACGCAGGCTTGTAGCGCGAGCGACCCCGCGATCTTGAAGGACATTTCGCTCGAGTCGACCGTGTGGTACGAGCCGTCAAAGAGCGTTGCCTTGAAGTCCGAGAGGGGATAGCCGGCGATGACGCCCTTCTCGGCCTGCTCCCGCACGCCCTTCTCGACCGCGGGGAAGAAGTTCTTCGGCACCGACCCGCCGACGACCCTGGTCGCGTACACCACGCCGCTGCCCGGCGGGAGCGGCTCGATCTCGAGCCAGGCGTCGCCGAACTGGCCATGGCCACCGGTCTGACGCTTGTAGCGGCCCTGCGCGGAGGCCTTCGCGCGGATGGACTCGCGATAGGGCACCCGCGGGGTGCGCGTGTCGACCTGCACGCCGAACTTGTCCTTCAGATGATGGACGGCGACCTCGATGGCGGACTCGCCGATCGCCGACAGGATGGTCTCGTGCGTCGCATCGTCGCGGCGGACGTGCAGCGTGGGGTCTTCATCGATGAGCTTGTGCAGCGCTGTGCCGAGCTTGTCGAGATCCGCCTTGCTCGACGGCTCGATCGCGACGCTGAACGACGGATCCGGGAATGCGATCGCCGGAAGCTCGATCGGGGAGTCCCGCTCCGTGAGGGTCGAATTGGTGGTCGAGGCGGCGAGCTTCGGGACCGCGCAGATGTCGC
>JANXXG010000386.1 GCA_025350745.1 Chloroflexota bacterium
CCCACCCTCGAGGTCGGTCCGTTGCCGCGGCCCGTAGATGTTCGCGAACCGGAACGTGACCGTCCGCAGGCCCGGTGTCGTGGCGACGAGGCGCTCGGCCTCAGCCTTGTAGCGGCCGTACGGCGACGGCGCCGCCACGGGTGTGTCCTCGGTCGCGCAGGCGGGCGTCTCGCCATACAGGGCGCCGCCGGTCGAGATGTTGACGAACGCGGTCGCGCCCGATGCTTGCGCGATATCGAGCGCGTTGGAGGTGCCGTTCACGATGACCCGGTGATAGAGGGCAGGCTGCTGGATCGATTCCACGACCTTCGTCTTCGCGGCGGCGTGCACCACCGCATCGAGGCGCTCGCCGGCGAGCACGTCGCGGACCCGCTCCCGATCGCTGATGTCAGCCACGACCACCCGCACGGACGGATCAAGGTTGGCCCGAGCGCCGGTCGAAAGGTCGTCCAGGACGATGACCTCGTCGCCACGCGATCGCAGCGCATCGACGATGTGACTGCCAACGAAGCCGGCGCCGCCGGTCACCAGTACGCGCATGTCGTAGTTATCCCCCTCGCTGTGGATAGGTCTGTGGATAGGGTGGTGCACAAAGGCCCTCGTCGCAGACCCGTCCTGACCCTAGCGTTCGGCTGGTGCGGAACGTCTTGACACGACTCGAACAAGCGTTCTAAATGGTCAAGTGACGCTCGAACAGGGCACCGAACGCGCGATCCCGCATGACCTGGCCGCGGAGCAGCGCGTCCTTGGGGCGCTGCTCATTGACCGGGACGCGATCTTCAAGGTCGCCGACCTGCTGCGGGCCGAGGATTTCTACCAGGGCAAGCATCAGCGGATCTACCGGGCCGCCCAGGCGCTCCTCGAACGTCGCGAGCGCATCGACCCGCTCACGATGCAGGTCGAGCTCGCCCGGAACGAGTTCCTCGATCAGGTCGGTGGGTCCGCCTACCTGCGTGAGCTCGTCGAGTCGACGCCGACCGCGGTCGATGTCGGACGGTATGCCCGTGTCGTGCGCGACCGCTCGCTGCTGCGCCGGCTGCTCGGCGCGGCCAAGGACATCGCCGCCGACGCGTACGACGAGCCAGCCGACGTGACGCTCGCCCTCGACAGGGCCGAGCAACGGATCTTCAGCCTGCGCGACGACGCCATCAATGGGCAGCTGCGGCACATCCAGGACGCGCTCCTCGAGAACTACGACGCCATCACCGAGCGTATGGAGCACCCCCTCGAGGTGAGCGGGATCCCATCGGGCTTCAGAGAGATCGACCATTTCACGGAGGGCTTCACGCGAGGGGACCTCGTGATCATCGCCGCGCGTCCATCGGTCGGGAAGACGAGCCTCGGGCTCGCGATCGCGCATCACGTTGCGAAGCGCGGGACCGGCGTCCTCGTCTTCTCGCTGGAGATGGATTCCAAGCAGATCGTGGCGCGGTTCCTCGGGCTCAACTCGCGCACGGACCTGCTCGCCCTCCGTACCGGGAACATCCGCGACACCGGCGCCGCCGCCGCGCTGGCCGGGCTGCCGATCCTGATCGACGACACGCCCGGCATCTCGATCATGGAGATCCGCACAAAGGCCCGGCGCGCGATCGCGCAGGCGCCCGGCGGGCTCGGGATCATCGTCGTCGATTACGTGCAGCTGATCCGTACCGGAGAGCACGAGGAGAACCGCGTACAAGAGCTGTCGACGATCACCCGCAATCTCAAATCGCTGGCGCGCGAGCTCGACGTGACGATCGTCGCCCTCTCGCAGCTCTCGCGTGCCGCGGGCGATGCGGGCAACGAGCCGAAGCTCTCGACGCTTCGTGAGTGCGTGACCGGGGACACGGTCGTGTGCCTCGCTGACGGACGTAGGGTGCCCATCCGGGAGCTCGTCGGGACGACACCTGAAGTGCTGTCGATCGGTGGCGGTGGCCGCGTTGTTCGAGCGATGAGCGACAAGGTGTGGCTGGTCGGACGCCGGGCGATCTTCGAGGTCAAGCTCGCAAGCGGACGATCCATCCGCGCGACGGCCGAACATCGGCTGTACACGTTCAAGAGCTGGCGCACGGTCTCGCAGCTCCAGGTCGACGACCGGCTCGCGATCGCGCGCGTCATTCCAGAGCCGATGGACACGATCGAACGGCAAAGCGTCGGGGTCGGGACGACGGCACGAGTCAACACGGCGACGAGGGTGGCCGAGCACGCGACGCTCGTAGCCAGCGAAGCGCTGGCGACGACCGATCTCTCCTGGGATCGGATCATCTCCATCGAGCCGGCCGGTGAAGAGGACGTCTACGACCTGACCGTACCGGCGACATCGTCATGGCTTGCCGACGGGATCGTCTCGCACAACTCCGGCAGTCTCGAACAGGATTCCGACGTCGTGCTGATGCTCTGGAAGGACAAGGATGAGTCGCCGCCGGGTGCGCCGAAGCTCATCCATGGCAGCATCGGCAAGAACCGCAACGGGCCCACCGGCCGCTTCGAGCTGTACTTCGAAGCCGAGCAGGCGCGGTTCTTCAGCCGGAGCGACGAAGAGGGGATGCCGGTATGACGATCGACATCGCGCGCAACGCTCCCAAGCCGCCGCCCGAGAATCCCGAGGCCGAGGCCTCACTCCTCGGCGCCCTCCTCATCGACCATTCGCTCTTCGCGCCGTTCGTCCGCGGGCGCATTTCGCCCCCCGACCTGTCCCGCGACCACCACAAGCTCGTGCTCGGCACGATGGAGCGCGTCTCTGCTCGTGGTGACGCGATCTCGTTCGAGACCGTTCAGCACGAGCTGACCGCGACGAACGAGCTCGGCTCCGTCGGCGGAGCGCAGTTCCTGGTCGGGCTCATGCAGAACGTGCCGACGGTCGCCCACGCCGAGACGTACGCCACCATCGTGTCCCGCACCGCCCAGCTGCGCCGGCTCATCGGCGCGGCGAACGAGATCGCGCGCCTGGCGCTCGTGCGCGAGGATGCGCGCGGTGCGGTCGAAGACGCCTCGCGCCTCTTGTTCTCGGTCAGCGAGGCATCACTGCATCGGGACATCATCTCGCTCGAGGTCGCCCTCAATCGCTACATCACCCAGATCGAGGAGCGCGGTGACAGCGCGGGACTCGGCGTGCCGACCGGCATCAAGACGCTCGACGAGAAGACCGGAGGGCTCCAGCCGTCCGATCTGATCCTGCTCGCCGGTCGCCCCGGCCTCGGGAAGACCAGCCTCGCGCTGTGCTTCATCGAGCACGCGGCCCTGCGGGCCGGCAAGACGTGCGCGATCTTCTCGCTGGAGATGAGCGAGCTCCAGGTCGTGCAGCGTCTCATCTCGATGGTCGCGGAGATCGACGGCAACCGGATCCGCCGCGGCCGCCTCACGCTCCCGGAGCTTCAGGCCATCAGCGACGCGTCCGGCCATCTCCAGCAGGCCCAGATCTTCGTGGAGGAGTCGAGCCGCCTGACCGTGACCGACATCCTCGCAAAGTCCCGGCGCCTTCAGGCCGAGCGCGGAAAGCTGGACCTGATCGTCATCGACTACCTGCAGCTCATCGAGGGCATCGGCGAAGACGACAACCGAGTCCAGGAGGTCGCGAAGATCTCGCGCGCCCTCAAGGCGATCGCACGCGAGCTCGAGGTGCCGGTCGTCGCGCTGTCCCAGCTGTCGCGGCAGATCGAGACGCGCGGCACCGAGCCGATGCTGTCCGACCTTCGCGAGTCGGGGGCCCTGGAAGCCGACGCGGACCTCGTGATGTTCCTGTGGCAGAAGGATCAGCAGGATCGCAAGGACGGCGTGGTCCGGCTGAAGCTGGCGAAGCACCGGAACGGCCCGACGGCCGACATCGATCTGCACTTCGAGGCCGAGCTCACGCGGTTCCGTGATCTCGGCGAGACGCGGGAGCCGGTCTAGCCCAGCTTCGCCGGCTCGATCGCGACGGCCACGTGCGCGCGCACGTCGGTCGCCAGGCGGACCTCGATCTTGTGGACCCCGAGCGAGCGGAGCGCGTCGGCGTGGATCTTCCGGGGATCGACGTCGATGCGGTGCTCGCGCTTCAGCGCGTCGGCGATGTCCTTTGTCGTGACCGAGCCGAAGGTCTTGCCCTGATCGCCTGATTTCAAGGTGAAGATCAAGGTGACCGCATTCAGCCGCGTCGCGAGCGCCTCCGCATCGGTGTGACTGCGATCCTGCTTCGCCTGCACGCTCGCGCGCTCCTGCGCAACGCGTTTCAGCTCGCCGGCGCTTGCCTCGATGGCAAGGCCCTTCGGCAACAGGAAGTTCTGCGCGTATCCATCGGCGACGTCCTTGACGTCGCCGGGGCGGCCGAGGCCGCGGACCTCTTGCTTCAGGACGACGCGCACGACGCTCTGGCTACGCGGTCGGGATGGTCGGCGACTCCGGCAGAGCGGACTCCTGCTCGGACTTGCGGAGCTCCATCTCCCACGCGAAGACCGACGCCGCGACGGCGAGGACACCCATGACCGTCACCGCGCCGATGATCGCGAGCACCGCCTCGATCGCCCCGAAGAACCCACTGCCGTTTTCACGATCGCTCATGTGGATCGCCCCCTTTTTGCTGACGCTCAATTTACCGCGCCGCACTCCTGCCCGCTGAGCAACGTCCGGACCCTCAGCCGGCGCGGACCTCCGCGTCCGGGAAGTGGGTCCGAAGAGCGGCCACCGTCGCGGCGAGACCGGCGTCGTGATCGGGGGTCCAGAACGTGACCTGGTAGCGGGCGCGTCCGCTCGCGACGCGGTGCAGCTCGACGGTCGGCGCGGGATCTCTCGCCACGGCGCTCACCGTCGCGAGGGCCTCCTTCACGGCGTCCGTGGACAGCTCGCTGGTCGCATCGAGCGTGAGCATCGCGACGCCGCGACGGAGCGGGAAGCGGGTCAGGTTCACGACCGGCTTCGTCATGAAGTCACCGTTCGGGACGATCACCTGACGGCCGTCGGGGGTCCGCAGCTGGGTCGTGCGGAACGAGATCTCCTCGACCAGACCCAGGTAGCCCGAGACGTCGATCGTGTCGCCGATCCGGAACGGCCGCTCCACCAGGACCCACAGGCCGGCGAAGAAGTTGCGCAGGATGTCCTGGAGCGACAGCCCGACCACGATGCCGACCACGCTGAATGACGTGAGGATCCAGCCGAAGGCGCCCTGGGTGTAGATCGCGAGGACGACCAGCGCCCCGAGCGTGATCACGCCAAGCTGGGCGAGGTTGCCGAGCAGGACCGTTGCGTTCGCATGGGCCCGATGCCGGGTGAGCATGCGCATCGTCGTGGACCGGACCGCGCGCGCAACCACGAGCGTGATGACCACGACGACGGCCGCCCAGAGGGTCCGGACGGTGTAATCGAGGATGGCGTCGCGGACGGCCAGCGGATCCATGTCCGGATGCTATGGACTCCCTCGGGCAGCCCCTTTTTGGCGTCAAACGGACGAATCTCCTTGACAACTGAACATCCGTTCGGTTACCGTCCGGGCATGACGAAACAAGACCAGCAACGAGCCGAACGGATCCTCGACTACATCCGCGAGACCGTCGACGAGCGTGGCTACCCGCCGAGCGTCCGGGAGATCGCGGAGGCCGTCGGGCTCGCCTCGACGTCCGCCGTCCACCACCACCTCACCAAGCTCGAGAAGGACGGCCGGCTCCAAAAACAGGCGACGCGCTCGCGCGCGCTCACCCTTCCCGGGAGCCACGCCGCGAAGCTCGTGGTCGCACCGGTCATGGGCGAGATCGCCGCCGGTTCGCCGATCTTCGCGAACGAGGATCGGTCCGAGACGATGACCCTTCCGGCGGAGCTGGCACCCGGACACGACACCTTCGTCCTGCGCGTCCGCGGGAAGTCGATGATCGAGGACCACATCGATAACGGCGACTACGTGGTCATCCAGCCCCAGAGCACGGCGCGTGACGGCGAGATCGTCGTGGCGCTGCTCGAGGACAACACCGCGACGCTCAAGCGGTTCTACAAGGAGCGTGACCGAGTCCGGCTGCAGCCCGCGAATAGCGAGATGGAGCCGATCTACGCCCGGGACGTGAAGATCCAGGGCAAGGTGATCGGGGTCATTCGCCGGCTCTCGTAACCTCACCCACGTGCCGACGCCGCGGATCCTCTCTGACCGTGAGCTGAACCGAGCCCTCCTCGCGCGCCAGCTCCTGCTGAAGCGCGCCGCGATCGCGCCGGTTGCCGCGATCGAGAAGCTCGCCGGACTGCAGGCCCAGTGGTCCCCCGCGCCATACGTCGGGCTCTGGTCGCGGCTCGCGACGTTCGCCATCACCGATCTCGAGCACGCACTCGAAGCGCGGACCGTCGTGAAAGCGACGCTCATGCGCGGCACCCTGCATCTCGTCTCGGCGAAGGACTATCCCGCGCTCACCGTGGCGACGACGCAATCGCGCGGCGAGCGCTGGGCCCCCGAGGCGCGCCGCATGAAGGACGCGACGACGATCCATCGGGCGGCGCTCCGGTATGCGAAGACCGCCCGGACGCGCGCGGAGCTCGCCGACTTTCTCGCGTCGCACGGGGTCGCCCCAGACCTGTCGGCGCCGATGCTCTGGTGGCTCATCGCGTCCCAGGGCTGGCTCGTCCATGTCCCGCCGAGCGGGTCGTGGGGCCATCACCGGGCCGGCGATCTCATCGCCGCCGACTCCTGGATCAAAGCGCCCCGCGTACCCGAGCTCGCGGCGGCGGTCCGGCTCACCGTCGAGCGCCA
>JANXXG010000016.1 GCA_025350745.1 Chloroflexota bacterium
ACCGCGGCGGTTGCCGGACAGGACGCGGTCCTGGCGCTCGATCCGGTGCTGCAGGCGGCCGCGGAGAAGGCCCTCGGCGATCAGAAGGGCGCCATCGTCGCCCAGGACCCCTGGTCCGGAGAGGTCCTCGTGCTCGCGAGCCGGCCATCGTTCGACGCGAACGTCTTCGTGAGCGGCGACAGCGCGACCATCCGCGCGTTGAACGCCGACCCGAAACGCCCGCTGTTCAACCGCGCCGTGTCAGGCACCTATCCCACCGGCTCGTCGTTCAAGCCCATCACCGCGGCTGCCGCGTTGAAGAACGGGCTGTACCGCGCCGGCCAACGCATCGACTGCCCGGCGGCGTGGAACGGCTACGGCATCGTCCAGCTGAATCACGAGACCGGCAATCTCGGCCCGATCGATCTGCGGACGGCACTTGCACGCTCCTGCAACACGTTCTTCTACGAGCTCGGCAAACGGCTCAACGACACGAACACCCGGCTGCTGCCTGATGAGGCCCTGAGCTTCGGTCTGGGCAAGGCGACCGACATCGACTTCGTGATCGAGGCGGATGGCAACGTCCCGAGCCCGGCGAACCGTCCGTGGAACCCGGGCGATGCCACGAATCTCGCGATCGGCCAGGGCGATCTGCTCGCCACCCCGCTGCAGATGGTGAACTACACCTCGGCGCTCGCGAACGACGGCATCGTCTGGAAGCCGCGGCTGGTGATCGAGATCCGCACTCGGGATGGTGCGGTGGTCAAGAAGTTCGATCCGGTCCAGCTGCGCACAGCGACGACGACACCCACCGACCTCGCGCTCATCCGGGACGGGATGCGTGCCGTCGTGAGCGATCCGAACGGGACCGTGTACTTCAAGTTCCTCAACTTCCCGACCGCAGTCGCCGGAAAGTCTGGCACCGCCGAGACGCCCTCGGGCAATCCGGATGCGTGGTTCATCGCCTTCGCGCCGTTCGATGGACCGAAGCTCGCGATCGCCACGATCTTCGAGGAGAAGCCGGGTCTCCTCGGCAGCCAGGACGCGGGGGCTGCATCGCGCGCCGTCTTCGCGGCGAAGTTCGGTGGAACGCCCTAACGTTCTCGGCATCCCCGAGCAGATCGCGTTCAACGACGTTCCCGCGACACGGCGGCTCGACAGCGGTCTTGTGATCCACGCGCTCGAAGCGAGGCACGCGCCGGTCGTCTCGCTGTGGGTCTGGTACCACGTCGGCGGCCGCAACGAGGTCCCCGGCACCACGGGGATGTCCCATTTCCTGGAGCACATGCTGTTCAAAGGGACCCCTGCGCACCCGAAGGGCGACCTCGATCGGCTCCTCGCCCGCTACGGGGCGCAGTGGAACGCGTTCACGAACGAGGACGTCACCTGCTACTTCGAGACGGTCCCTCGGGATCGGTACGTGATCGCGCTCGAGCTCGAGGCTGACCGCATGCGCAACGCGCTCATCGCTGCGGAGGAGGTGGAGGCCGAGCGTACCGTCATCGTGAGCGAGCGCGAGGGACTCGAGAACGATCCGTCCTTCCTGCTCGGCGAATCGCTCCAAGCCGTCGCCTTCGACCGCCATCCGTATGGCCAGGGCGTGATCGGCAGCAAGTCCGACATCAGGCTCATGACCCGGGACGGGCTCTACGCCCACTACCGCACGCACTACGCGCCGAACAACGCATATGTCGTCGTGGTCGGCGACGATCGGGCCGACACGCTCCTCGAGCAGGCCGCGACGGCGTTCGCGATGGTCGGTCGCGAGCCGGTGGTCGCGTCGCCCCTCTCGCCCGAGCCGCCCCAGATGGGCGAAAAGCGCCTCGTCGTGCGTCGCGCGGGCGGCGCGCTCCCGATCGTCCAGCTCGGCTTCCACACCGTCGCGGCATCGGACCGGAGGGCCGCGGCGCTGAGCGCGCTGGCCGTTGCGCTCGCGGGCGGTGGCGGCGGGGACTCCGCCTCGGGCCGCTCATCCCGTTTGTACCGGGCGCTGGTCGAGAAGGAGCTCGCGACCGACGTCGACGCGAGCTTCGGCCTGACGAAGGACCCGTATCTCTTCACTCTCGAAGCCACCATGCGCCCCGGTGTCGCGCATCAGGCCGTCGAGGAGGCCCTGCTCCACGAGCTCGCGCGTCTCGCCGACGCTCCGATCGACGACGCGGAGTTCGCGCGGGTCCGCCGAGGCCTGCTCGCGAGCGTCGCGTTCCCAAGCGACACGATCACCTGGCGCGCCTACCGCCTCGGCAGTCTTCTCTCGAGCGGCGCGGCCCCATCCATCGGCGCGTGGTACGACGCGCTCGCTGGGGTCACGCCGGCAGACGTGCGCGACGCGGCGCGTGACACGTTCGTCGAGCGCTCGCGGACCGTCGGGCACTTCATCCCCGAGGAGAGCGGCGCGGCATGATCGACATCCGGCGCCGCGTCTTCGAAAAGGGGCTCAAGGTCGCGGTCGTGGCGATACCAGGGCTGCGCTCCGTTTCCGCGGTCCTCGCGATGGAAGCCGGCCAGTTCTTCGAACCCGTCGGTCGTCCGGGTGTCGCCCGCCTGACCGCCCAGGCGCTGCTTCGCGGCACCCAGGTGCGTGACGCGGCTGCCTGGTCCGACGCCCTCGACGGACTTGGGGCATCCGCGCGGCTCGACGTCGGCTCGCATGCGGCGGTGTTCGCCGGACAGTGCCTCGCCGATGACCTCGGCGCGTTCCTCGAGCTGATCGCTGAGACCGTGGTGACGCCGGCGCTCGCGAACGAGGGCCTCGAGTTCGTTCGGGCGCAGGCGCTCGCGGATCTCGAGGAAGCGAAGAAGGACACCCGCAGCGTCGCCGACAAGACCTGGCGCGAGCTCGCGTACCCGCCCGGTCATCCGTTCCGCACGCGGTCGATCGGTGACGAGGACGTCGTCCGCACGGCCAGCCTCGCGGAGATCAGGGAACACCACCATGCGGCCATTCGCCCCGGCGGCTCCGTGCTGGTCCTCGCCGGCGGCCTCGATCCGGATCGCGCGTTCGCGCTGTCCGAGCGCGCGTTCGGCGCCTGGGCGGCCAGGGACCGGCCTGCGCGGACGCTCGCGCCACTGCGCCTCGATCGCGTGCAGCGGCGGGCCGTCATCGTGCCGGACAAGACGCAGTCGGATGTGGTGCTCGGGTGGCTCGGTCTCCCGCGTACCGATCCGCGGTTCACCAAGGCCCAGGTCACGAACATGGTCTTCGCCGCCGACACCTTCGCGAGCCGGGCCGGTCAGGTCGTCCGGGACCAGCTCGGGCTCGCCTACTACGTCTTCAGCACGATCTCCGGGACCGCGAGCCAGGGTCCGTGGACGGTGCGGATGGGTGTGAACCCGGAGAACGTCGAGCGTGCCATCGCGGTCATTTTCGCGGAGCTCAAGAAGATCCGTGACGGCGAGATCGCCGATGATGATCTCGCGCTTGCCCGTGACAAGCTCGTCGGCGAGCTCGAGGTCGGGCGTGAGAGCCCCGGCGGGGTGGCGGCGATGGTCCTCGACGCCGAGCTGTTCCGGCTCGGCGATGATCATCTCGAGCGCTACCCGCGTGAGATCCGCGCCGTGACGAAGGACGACATCGTCGCGATCGCGTCAGAGCTCCTCTCGATGGATCGCTACGCCCTCGCGATCGCCGGTCCGGAGCTGCCGCCCGCTTCTTAGCCGGGGAGCCGGTAGCGCCTCCCAGCACGCTCAACGAGTCCGTCGGCGATGAGCGCTGTAGTCAATCTCCCGACGCGATCGTCGCCGATCTCTTTCTCCAACGCTCTGATGGTCATGTCGTTCACGGTCAGCGCGCGCACGATGGCGCCTCTGATCCTTCGGTCGCTGTCCTTGAATGCGGCCGCCCGTTGTGCGGATGGTCCGTGCCGGACGGCGGCGGTCACCTTCGCTTCCCGCTGCCGGGCCCCTCTGCGGAGGGAACCCCCGGCAGCGCCGCGAAGGTGACTCGCCGCCGTCCCAGCATGACCGCGCGCGAAATGGCAGTCGGCGTTCAATGGACAAAGTTCGCATTTCGGAGCTTTCGCTGCGCAGATCGTGGCACCGAGATCCATGAGCGCGTGGTGCCAGAGATCGGATGAGCGTGTGGGCATCGCCCGAGCGTCGAAGTCGATCCCCTCCTGGGTCGTCCCCGGCCGTCCGAGAAAGAAGCGTCCCAGAACTCGCTGGATGTTCACGTCGGCGAACGGCACGCGTTGACCGAAGGCGAAGCACGCGATCGCCCCAGCGGTGTACGAGCCGATCCCCGGCAGCGCGTCGAGCTCGGCGACGGTGCGGGGCAGTCCGTTCGGACAGTGGCGAGCGATCCGATGGAGGTCCCGGGCGCGGCGGTTGTAGCCAAGACCGGACCATTCGCGGAGCACGGCGGCGAGCGGTGCCGCGGCGAGCGCGCCGAGAGTGGGGAACCGCGTCATGAACCGTTCGAACGCGGGCGCGACACGAGCGGCCTGCGTCTGCTGGAGCATGACCTCGGAGACCAGCACGGCGTACGGGTCGCGGGTCCGGCGCCACGGGAGATCCCTCTTGGTGGCCCGATAGTGCGCCAGGACGCGGGCGCTGAGCGTGTATGATTTCCGCACACATCCACCGTACGCGGCGAGGCGCTGAGGGCCAAGGCGGCCTTCAGTGTTCTTTTTTTAGCCGCGACGTCAGTTTTGTTCGGAGGCAGCTCGATGAGCCCTGACAAGCCGGTCCCGATCTCAGCGGATGGCCTGAAGAAGATCGAAGCGGAGCTCGAGGAGCTGCGCACCGCCAAGCGCCAAGAGGTCGCGGAGCGCATCCACGCGGCGATGCAGTTCGGCGACTACTCCGAGAACTCGGAGCTGGAGCAGGCCAAGAACGACCAGGCGTTCCTCGAGGGTCGGATCATGACGCTCGAGAGCATGGTCAAGAACGCCACGATCATCGACGAGAACGAGCATCACGACATCGTCGAGATCGGCAGCCATGTCACGATCGAATCCAATGGCGAGCGGGATCAGTACGTCATCGTGGGCTCCGCCGAAGCTGCCCCGGCAGAGGGTCGGATCAGCAACGAGTCGCCGGTCGGCAAGGCCCTCATCGGCCACAAGAAGGGCGACCTGGTGCGGGCCTCGGTGCCGCGTGGCGAGGTGGAGCTGAAGATCGTCGCCGTCCGCTAAGCCGATGGAGCACTCTTCGGTCATGCCGCCGCAGCCTGCGACCGATCGGGAGCTCTTCTGGGCCGACGCGGTCGCCGCGTCGCTGCCGCAGGACGTTCCGCACGTCATCCGCGACTCGAAGACGCCATCGGGCCCCGTGCCCATCTCGAGCCTCCGCGGGCCGGTGATCACGGACGCGCTGTACCGCGCGTTCCGCGCACATGGACTGAACGTCCGCTATGTCTTCACCATCGACGACTACGACCCGATGGACTCGCAGTCGATGCGCCAGCAGGCCGGTATGGCCGACCACATGGGGAAGCCGTTCTTCAAGATCCCGTCGCCTGATCCCGCGGCCGCGAGTGACTTCGCCCGCTATCACGCGCAGCGATTCCTCTCGACGTTCGAGCGCGTCGGCGTGCGACCGGGAGAGATCCACTGGCTACGCGATCTCTACCAGTCCGGGAAGCTCGACCAAGAGATCGACCTCGTGCTCCGGCACGCGGACGATGTGCGCCGGGTCTACGCCGAGGTCTCGAACGTCCAGAAGGATCCCGGCTGGCTGCCGATCTGGATCATCTGCGAGAGCTGCGGAAGGATCGGCACGACGCACGCCACGGACTTCGACGGGACGACCGTGGCCTATCAATGCCGCGCGGATTACGTGACGTGGGCCGAAGGCTGCGGACACGTTGGGCGCGTGTCGCCGTTCGCGGGCAACGGAAAGCTCCCGTGGAACCTTCAGTGGTGCGCGATGTGGGACTTCTTCGACGTGACCTACGAGGAGGGCGGCAAGGACCTCCTCACGGCCGGCGGGTCGCGGGACCGGGCCAACGAGATCTACCGCGCAGTGTGGAAGCGCGAGCCGCCGGCCGGCCTGCAGCATGAGTTCCTCACGATCGGCGGCAAGAAGATGGCGACGTCGAAGGGGATCGGCGCGTCCGCGGTCGAGCTCGTCGAGCTCTATCCCGGTGAGCTCGTCCGATTCCTCATGCTGCGGACGCATCCGAAGCGCGCCGTCGAGTTCGACCCCGCGGGCAACACCCTCCCGCGCCTCTACGACGAGTACGACCGCTGCGCCGCCGCGTTCCTCGAGGATCCCCGAAGCGATCTCGGCATCGTGTGGCGGCTGTCGCAGGTGATCGAGGACGCGCCACCCGTCGTGTTCCGGGTGCGCTTCGGCACGGTCGCCGACTGGCTGCAGATCCCGAGCATCGAGCCCCATGCCGAAGCAACGAAGCGCAAGGGGTCGGCGCTCACCGACGTCGAGCTCCGCGATCTCGATGCCCGCATCGCGCTGGCCCGCGTGTGGCTTGAGCGATGGGCGCCGGAGGAGGCCCGCTTCGCCGTCGCCGACACGCTGCCACCGGCCGCCGCGGGCCTCTCGGCGGAGCAGCGCGATTTCCTCAGCCGGGCCGGCGCGGAGGTCGGTCGCATAACGGAACCCGAGCAGATGCAGGAGCGCCTCTACGAGATCGCCAAGGAGGTCGGCCTCACGACACCCGAGGGCAAAGTCAGCAAGGCCGCCTTCGAGGCCGTGTACCTCACGTTCATCGGCAAGCCGAACGGGCCACGCGCAGCGTGGCTGCTCGCGACGCTCGACCCGTCCTTCGTGAGGACCCGTCTGGAAGAGGCCACGCGCACGAAATGAAGGGCAAGCTCGCGGTCGCGATCATCTGGCACATGCATCAGCCGTACTACAAGCATCCCCAGACGAGCGAGTTCGTCCTGCCCTGGGTCCGGCTGCATGCGTCCAAGGACTACCTCCACATGGCCCGCCTGCTGAACGAGTTCCCGCAGGTGAAGGTGAGCTTCACCATGGTCCCGTCGCTCCGCGATCAGCTGGATGACTACGCGCGCGGCGCTGACGACGAAGACACGCGGGTGACGATGCGCACCGTGGAGGGCACGCTCTCGCCGGAGGAGAAGGATCACATGCTCGCGCGGTTCTTCTCCATCCATCACGGCAATGTCATCGCGCAACACGACGAGTACCGCAGGCTGCTGCAGCTCGCGCTCGCGACGAGGGGCCGGCCCGAGCTGCTGTCCGACGACTACTTCGTCGACCTCGCTCTCTGGTTCAACCTGGCGTGGATCGATCCGGACGATATCGCCGGCGACGAGCGGCTACGAGACCTGCGTGATCGCGCGAGGCGGTTCACGCGCGAGGACGTGCATTACGTGATCGGTCGCCAGCGATTCATGGCGTCCGGCGCGCCCCATCTCTATCGCAGCCTCGAGCGCGATGGCCGTATCGAGATCCTCACGACGCCCTACTACCACCCGATCCTGCCCTTGGTCATCGACAACCTCTCGGCGCGGCGCACCGATCCGGATGCCCTCATGCCGGATCCACCGTTCGCCTATCCCGATGACGCCCTCTATCAGCTCGAAGAGGCGGTGGTCTCGCACGTCCGCGGGTTCGGCGTGAAGCCGCGCGGAGTGTGGCCGTCCGAAGGCGCGGTCTCGCCCGAGACCGCCGACGCGATCGCGAAGGCGCGTCTTGAGTGGTTCGCCTCGGATGAGGGGGTCCTCGGCCGATCGGCGGGTCTGACGTTCGAGCGCGATCCCATCGGCGCGCTGGTCCACCCGGAGCTCCTGTACCGACCCTACCGCCTGCCGAACGGCGTGACCGTCCTCTTCCGTGACCGCGAGATCTCCGATCGCATCGGGTTCACCTACGGATCGATGAGCCCGAACGACGCGGTCGGCGACCTCATCTGGAAGCTCGAGGCCGCTCGCGACCGCCTGCCCGACGACGGCGGGCCATACATCGCCTCGATCATCCTTGACGGCGAGAACGCCTGGGAGTCGTACCCGAACAACGGGAACGACTTCCTGCGAACGCTGTACGGAACGCTCGCCGCCGATGAGCGATTCGAGACCGTGCGGGTGTCGGACTTCCTCGACGAGCATCCCGCGCAGATCACGCTCTCGTCGCTCCACACCGGCTCGTGGATCGACGCGGATCTTCGCGTCTGGTCCGGCGAGCCGGCCCACCAGCGCGCGTGGCAGATGCTCGAGCGCACCCGGCGCTTCGCGCAGGAGCAGTGGGGCTCGCTCCGCGAGATGCCTCCGAGCGTCCGCCAGCCGCTCATGGTGGCGGAAGGAAGCGATTGGTTCTGGTGGTACTCGAGCCGCAACTCGAGTCCCGAGGATCGCGTGTTCGACGAGCTGTTCCGGGCGAACTGCGAGGTGATCTGGTGGTATGCCGGCGCCGAGCCGCCGGACGAGCTGAAGCAGCCTCTGCTCGATCCATCGCGCCTGGCCGCCGCCGCCGGGCACGGCGGCGCGATGCTCCCCGGGACCCGAGAGGGCTATGGCTGAGCCCATTGAGCCCAACAGCGGGGACATCGGCCGCGTCGGCTGCCCCAGCACGGTGCGGCCCGTCGACGACATCGAGCTGCGGCGGTTGCGCGCGGACCGCTTCTTTCGCGACAAGGACGTCCTCGACATCGGTACCGGGACCGGCCGGCTGGCGCTGCTCATCGCTCCGCTCGCGCGGTCGGTCCTCGGCCTCGACCCCGATCCACAGGGGATCCGCGAGGCCCGATCCGAAGCGCGCCGGCGCGGTGTGCAGAACGTCCGGTTCGTAGTCTCGACGGCGCAGGACCTCGGCGTCGGGCGCGAGCGCTACGACACCGCGCTGTTCTCGTGGTCTCTCTGATGC
>JANXXG010000058.1 GCA_025350745.1 Chloroflexota bacterium
GTCTGGGCCGTTCGCAGTCCCAGTGTGGCTGACCATCCTCTCAGACCAGCTACCGATCACCGCCTTGGTAGGCCATTACCCCACCAACTAGCTAATCGGCCGCAGGCCCCTCCTAAAGCGTCTTGCGACTTTGAGCACCGGAACGAACCGGTGATCACATGCGGTATTAGCTCATCTTTCGATGAGTTATCCCCCACTTCAGGGCAGGTCACCTACGTGTTACTCAGCCGTTCGCCACTGACCTCAGCCCTTGCGAGCTTTGGTCCGTTCGACTTGCATGTTTTATGCACGCCGCCAGCGTTTGTCCTGAGCCAGAATCAAACTCTCCGACAAAAAAGAACCGTCCTTCCGGACAGCCCTTAAAAGGTTCGAGTTCGAATGGCTTATGTATCGACGAGTCCGCGCTTGTATGAGTTCCTGCCACTTTTCAACTGTTAAAGATCGTGCCCAGACCTCCCAAACGGAACCATGGCCACGGGCCTGTGCGAGAGCACATCATACCGACCCGGCGACGCGGGCGTCAACCGCGGGATGGACCCCGGTCAGAGCGCCCGCCGGCCCTCGAGGGCCCGGCTGACGGTCACTTCATCGGCATATTCGAGGTCCCCACCCATCGGGAGCCCGCGGGCCAGGCGGGTCACCCGCACGCCGGCGTTCCCCACGAGCTGGCCGATGTACATCGCGGTGGCCTCACCCTCGAGGTTGGGGTTGGTCGCGAGGATGATCTCGCTGATCCCGCCCGCTCTGACGCGCACCGCGAGGGCCGCGATCTTGAGATCATCCGGCCGCACGCCGTTCACCGGCGAGATCGCGCCGTGGAGCACGTGGTAGACGCCCTTGAACTGCCCGGTGCGCTCGATCGCCAGGACGTCGAGGGGCTCTTCGACCACGCACACCACGGTCTTGTCGCGATCATCCGCCGCGCAGACCGCGCAGGGGTCGGTCTCGGCGATGTTCCAGCAGGTCGAGCAGTACCGAAGATCGGTCTTCACCGACCGAACGGCGGCGGCCAGCGCATCCGCATCCGACATCGAGGCCCGAAGGATGTGATACGCGAGACGCTGCGCGGTCTTCGGGCCGACACCCGGGAGCTTTGACAGCTCATCGATGAGCCGAGCGAGGGGTCGCGCGAGTGCCTGGGTCAAGCCTGCTCAGAACCCCGGGAGCTTGAGGCCGCCGGTCACACCGCCGAGCTTCTCGCCGGCGAGCTCTTTGGACTTCGCGAGCGCGTCGTTCGTCGCGGCGAGCACCAGGTCCTGCAAGGTCTCGACGTCCGTTGGATCGACCGCCTCCTTGCTGATGCGGACCTCGCGTGCTTCCTGCGTGCCGGTCATCACGACCGTGACGGCTCCCCCACCAGCGCTTCCCTCGACGGTCAGCTGGCCGAGCTCGTTCTGGGCCTTCTCCATGTTCGCCTGCATCTCACGCGCCATGCGCTGCAGATCACCGATGTTCTTCATGTCATTCGACCTCCAAGATGCGATCTGGTCTGCGGAACGTCTCGAGGGCCGCGCGGAGCATCGGATCCTCGGTCGCCGGCTGCGTGTTGGTCGCGCCTGCCGCCGGCTGCTTCACGCACCGAACGCGGACGGCCGCCCCGAGGAGGTCGCTGAGATCGCGCTCGAGCTCGGGGCGCTGCCGGTCGGCCCAGATGTTGCGCGCGAAGTCGTCGCTGAAGGCGATGACGACGGTGCCGCCCTCGATGGCGACGGGCTCTGCCTTCACGAGCTGCGCGGCTTTCGCGATGCTCCGCTCCTGGGTCCGCTCGAGCAGACCCTCCCATGCCGTGCGCACGCGCTCAAGGGTCACGCTCGGCGAGGCCGCGCCCACCGGTCGCTGGTCGGCGGTCGATGCCGGTCGCGCCGGCTGCTGCGCCCGGCGCTCGGCCAGGTCCACGACCGACTGCGAGCGTGACGGTGACAGTGGTGCGGGTGCCGGCCGGGTCGGCGCCGGCGCGGGCCCCGCGGCCGCGGCCTGCGGCACGGTCTGTTTCGTCGTCGGCGACGGGGATGATGCGCCGTCCGTCGTGAGATCGAGCAGCGCGAGCTCGAGCGGCAACGGCGTGCCCTCACCCGTGCGGAGCTGCTGTTCGGCCTCGATGAGGCGATGCGCGATCTTCGCGAGCCGATCCAGGGAGAAGAGCGGCGCCTGACGCCGAAGCACGGCGCCGACGCTCTCGGTGGCGGTCTCCGGAAGCATGTCGGAGGCGCGCACGAGCACGAGCGCCCGCATGTGGTCCATCGACCGGCGAACGAAGAGGCGCAGATCGCGGCCATCGTCGACGAGCGTTCTGACAAGGCCCACGGCCTTGGACGCGTCGTTCGCGGCGATAGCGTCGAAGAGGACGCTCGTTTCCTCCCAGTCGGTGGCGCCGAGCAGCTCATCCACGTCCTCGACCCGGACCTTGCCCTCGGCGAACGTCGCGACCTGATCCAGGATGCTCTCCGCATCCCGCAGCGACCCCTGGGCGTGGCGCGAGATCGCTTCGAGCGCGGCGGGCTCGACCTGCATCTTCTCGCTCTTCGCGATCGACGCGAGCTGCTGGACCATCGTCTTGTGCGGGATGCGCCGCAGATCGAACCGCTGCGTCCTGGAAACGATGGTGGCCGGGATCTTCTGCGATTCGGTCGTCGCGAGCACGAAGATGACGTACGGCGGCGGCTCTTCGAGGGTCTTCAGCAGTGCGTTGAACGCGTCGCTCGTGAGCTGATGGGCCTCGTCGATGACGTACACCTTGTAGGTGCCCTGGGACGGTGCGAACCGCACCTTCTCGCGCAGATCACGCATCTCATCAACACCGCGATTGCTGGCGGCGTCGATCTCGATGAGGTCGAGGAACCGGCCTTCGCGGATCTGGACGCAGTTCTCGCACGCATCGCAGGGGTCGCCGTTCTTCGTCTTCGGGCAGTTCACGGCCTTCGCGATGATCCGCGCGATGGAGGTCTTCCCGATGCCGCGTGGGCCCGCGAGCAGATATGCGTGGGCGACCTGCCCGGTGGCGATCGCGTTCCTGAGCGTGCGGGTGACGTGCTCCTGACCGACCACTTCGGCGAACGTCTGCGATCGGTAGCGGCGGTAGAGGGCGGCACGCTCGGGCACGCGGTCAGGATAAAGCGTGGTACGCCGTGCACCCTCCGTCGATCACGACATCTCGGTCACGATCGCACGCCTTGGCTCGGATCAGGCTTGCCTGCGGCACTCAGCGACGACCGCTTACCGCTGCTTCCTTCCGGACCTGACGGGGTTCGCGGGCCGCTGCTGCACAGGACCCGATCGTCAACGCCGCGACGCACGACCAGAACCCGGAACGACGGACCTCGGGAGGGGATTCAGTCCCGCTGAAGCGGATTGCGGGTACAGGGCACCGCTAGCTCCCCACCTAGCACGGCCCGATAACGCTAGCACCGGGGGGAGAATGAGTGGTCGACGGCGAGATCAGGGGGAGGCCCAACATGAACGTGCAAGAGGTCCTCGCGAAGGCTCAGGACACGGTGACGGTGAAGCGGGTCTACGGCGTGCCATTCGAAAAGGACGGCGTCACGATCATCCCGGCCGCCGAGGTCGCGGGCGGCGGTGGTGGCGGCGGCGGTCCCGAGGGCGCAGGCGGCGGTGTCGGCTACGGCGTGCGGGCCCGGCCCGTCGGCGCGTTCGTGATCAAGGACGGCGCGGTGCACTGGGAGCCCGCGATCGACGCCACGCGCCTTGCGCTCCGCGGCATGCTCATCCCGATAGTGGCGATGCTCGTCGGTCGCTCCATGGTGAAGAACATCATGAGGCGGCGCCGCTAGCTGACTTCAACTAGCCCAGCAACGCCTCCGCGATGCCGGCGAGGTCGGGTGCGACCACGTCCGGCTGCGGACCGTGTGGATATAGGGACGCGCCCGGCCTCGCGACGAATGCCGCGCGGCAACCCGCGGCGAGGGCGCCGGCGATATCCCAGCCATGCGCCGCGACCAGCCGCACATCCGCGATCGGGACGCCGGTCCGCTCGGCGACCATCCGGTAGGGCTCGGGCGCGGGCTTGAGTCGCTGCACAGCGTCGGCCGAGTACACGGCCTCGAGCAGGTCGCGTAGCCCGCTGTTCCGTAGCTGGGCCTCGGCGACCAGGGCCGGGCTGTTCGTGAGCGCGACCAGGCGGTAGCGGCCACGAAGCCGCTCCATCGCGGCGCGGACCTCTGCGTGCGGCGGCAAGGTCTTCATGCCG
>JANXXG010000166.1 GCA_025350745.1 Chloroflexota bacterium
GCGTTCCTCGTGTTCCTCGTCCCGGCCATCGTGACGTTCGCGTCGGGTCTCATCAGCCCAGAGGTCGCGGCGTCCTCGCTCCCTGCGGCGCAGCGCGAGGAGCTCATCCGCCGCGTGCCGGGGAGCGAGATCCCGATCGACGCCCGCCCGGTGGCTGGCCCACTCATCATCGCGAACAACATTTATGTGTCGGTCGTCGCGTTCGGCGGCGGCCTCACGCTCGGCCTGTTGACCATCTACGCGCTCGTTGAGAACGGCGCGATGCTCGGGACCCTGTTCGCGGTCCTGCTCTCACGCGCCGTCGCCGGGAACCTATTGACCTTCATCCTCAGCCACGGATTCCTCGAGCTGTCGGCCATCTTCCTATCCGGTGGCGCCGGGCTGCGCTTCGCCTGGGCGATCCTGCATCCGGGGCCGTTGTACCGGCGAGATGCGCTGCGTCTGGCCGGCGTGCAGGCGGTCCATGTGATGTTCCTCGTCGCGGCCACCCTGATGGTCGCGGGGATCATCGAAGCGTTCGTGTCGCCGACGCTGCTGCCGGTCGGGCTAAAGCTCGCGATCGGCGTCACGACCGGCGCGCTGCTGTGGGGCTACATCTTCCTGGCCGGCAGCGGACGCATCGGTCGCTATAGGAAACGCTTCTTCAGCTCGAGGTAGCGCTGGATCACCGCGACGGTGAGCCGGTCGGACGGCACGTCGATGGTGTGGATCCCGCGCTGGCGCAGCACGGCGAGCACCCGGGCGCGCTCCTCGATGACGGTCTGCGCGATCGTGCGCTCATACGCGGCCGCCGTCGTCGCCGGCGCGTCGCGCGCGAGCTCCGCGAGGCGTGGATCGGCGAGAACGCAGCAGAGCACGAGGTTGTTCCCGGCCAGCCGGCTGACCGCCGCCACCAGACCCCGCGACGCGTCGGTATCGACGAGGTCGGTGAACAGCACGACGAGCGCGCGGCGCGCGGCACGCGCGCGGATGAACTCGAAGGCCATCCGAGGGTCCGACTCGGTCGTGGTCACCTCGAGCCGCCGGAGGGCATCGGAGATGCGCAGGAACTGGCGGCGGCCGCGGCGGGCCGGCAGGAACGACCGCACCTGGTCCGAATAGCCGAGCACCCCGACCTCATCGCCCTTCGCCGTCGCGACGTACGAGAGCATCAGCGCGGTATTCACCGCGTGGTCGAGCTTCGTGAGCTCTCCGAGCGTGCTCGCCATCATCCGACCGGCGTCGAGGACGATGACGATCCGCTGCTGGCGCTCCGTCTCGTATTCGACGCTGATCGGGCGGCCCCGCCGCGCGGTCGCGGTCCAGGAGATCGACCGCGGGTCATCGTCGGGCTGGTACTCGCGCAGGCGCTCGAAGACGCTGCCCGCCCCGGGGATCCGGGCCCGACGTTGTCCGGCGTCATACGCGAGGCCGCGCCGGGTGCTGATGTCGTATCGGCGCAGCTCCCGGAGATCGGGATAGACGTTCGCGGGACCTCCGGCCGCGATGACCGACTGCCGCTCGACGAGATCGAGCGGACCGGTGGCGCGCAGGTGGATGTCCCCGAACCGGAACGTCCCCCGGTGGCGCGGACGCGCGAGATACGCGAGCGAGCCATCCGCCCCGGCGGCGAGCTCGAGCTTCGTCTCGCGCCGGTCCACCCGGAACGAGACGGGCGCATCGTCGCGAACGCGGATCCGGACCGCGCGGGGGAACGGGTTGTGGACGGTGATCTCCACCCGGTTCGGAGCGCCGAGCGACAGCTGCGGATCGACGACCCGCCTGACGTCGCGGGCATCCAACCGGGGACTCCCGCGCCAGTCGACGGCCGCAAGCGCGAGCGCGCTGACGATCACGATGACGGCGATCGCGATGAAGGCCGGCGACGCCGCGGCGACTGCGAGCGGGATGGTCCCGACCAGCAACAGGCCGAGCAGGCGTGGTCGCGGGATCGGGAACGCCGCGAGGCCGGCGCGAAGCGCTAGCGCGGAACGTCCAGCCGCGCGAGGATCCGCCGCACGACGGCATCGGCATCGAGGCCTTCGATCTCGGCCTCAGCTTTCAGGACGAGGCGATGGCGGAAGACCGCCGGGACGAGCGACTTCACGTCATCCGGGGTGACGTAGTCGCGTCCATCGATCGCCGCCGCGGCCTTCGCGGCGCGAAGCAGATGGACGGCGGCGCGCGGGCTCGCCCCAAGGAGCACGTCGGGTGAGCGGCGGGACTCGCCGGCGACACGAACGATGTACTCGAAGATCGAGCCCTCGACGGTCACCGCCTCGACCTCGGCGCGGGCATCATGGAGCGCGCCCGGCTCAAGGGGCGCGAGCGACGCGACATCGGCGAGCGGCAGGCCCCGGTCGTGCGCCTGGAGGATCGCGATCTCCTCCGCCGGCTCCGGATAGCGGACGACGGCCTTGAACAGGAACCGGTCGAGCTGGGCCTCCGGCAGCGGATACGTGCCCTCGTATTCCACCGGGTTCTGCGTCGCGAGGACGAGGAACGGATCCGGCAACGGCTGCGCCACGCCTTCGAGGGTGACCTGATGCTCCTCCATCGCCTCGAGCAGGGCGGACTGGGTCTTCGCCGGGGCGCGGTTCACCTCGTCTGCAAGAACGACGTTGCCGAAGATCGGGCCGCGGCGAATGCGAAATTCTCCGGTCGAGAGCTCGTAGACGGACGTGCCCACGACGTCGCTCGGCATGAGGTCGGGCGTGAACTGGATCCGCTTGAACGTTCCACCGATGAGCTGCGCCACCGTGCGGGCGAGCAGGGTCTTCGCCGTGCCAGGTACGCCTTCGATGAGCACATGCCCGCCGAGGACGAGCGCGATGTACGCAAGACGGATGGTCTCGTTCTGACCAACGATGATCCGGTGGAGATCCGTCTCGAATCGGGTCGCGGTGTCCTTTGCGGTCACGTGGCCTCCTCGCGCAGCAATGTGGCGACCCTGGCGACGGTACGGACCAGCTCGGGCTCGTGCAAGCGGCGCCGCAGGTGCGCGTCGAGCACCGCTATCTCGTCCGCGCGCCCCGGTGATCCCTCCCTGATCCGCGCGACGATCTGCTCGAACCCCGTCGCCGGATCCAGGCCGGTCCTTCGGGCCAGCCCCGAGTGCAGCTCGCGGCGCAGCCGGTCCCGCACGATCTCCTGATGACCGGCGCGGCGGACCAGGCCCGCGAGACCGCGGACATATTCGAGGCTCGAGCGCGGCGGGCGCGGATCGAGCGGCTGCGGCGGGCCCAGGCGCCGGCCGGTGAGCGCCACGTACGCGAAAACGACGATGAACGCGAAGAGCAGGGCGCGTCCGGGCCACGTGCGCTCGATGACCGCGAGGATGCTCGGCGGCGGGTGCACCCCATGGTGATATTCGTCGAACGCGACGGCTCCCCCGCTCGCGAGCGCCACTCTCGCGAGATCGACCACGAAGCGCGCGTTGTCCGCGTTCGGAAGACCGCTGGTCAGGAACGGCGCGACCGTGCCGACGACGATGAGCGTGCCCTTGCCTTCGGACCGCATCGCTGCCGTCGGGCCGCGACCGTCGGTGCCGATCGGATCCCAGCCGGCCCCGAGCCGCAGCTCACGACCGGGGCCGGTGTCGATCTCTCGGGCGGGAGGCGCCGCGAAGAGCGCGCCGCTCAGGCGCGACCGCTGGGAGCTGACCCCCTGCGCGAAGTGCGCATCGATGGACTCGAGCAGCGGCTCCAGGAGGAGCTCGAAGTCGTGGGCCACCACGACGGTCCCGCCCTCGTGGAGGTACGCCCGGACGGCCGCCGCGTCCTGCACGGTCACGAGTTCCGATGGGCGGAGCATGAACACGACCCCGGCGCTAGAGAGCGAAGGCGCGAACCGGTCGCCTTCGAGGGTGATCGTGCGGATGCCGACCGCCTCGATGAGCCGTCTGAGGGTGGCCGCACCGCCCGGGCCCTCGTCGTAGACCGACGCCGTCGGACCGTGATCCGCATCGTTACGTGGTGCGCCGATCACGGCGAGCACGACCGTGATCGCGAGCAGCACGACACCGAGGGCCACGAGCGGATCGATCCGGGGGCGCCTCACGCCGCGATCCGCTGCGCAAGCTCACGGCCCCGGGCTGCGTCGTCGTGGTCGGCCGGCTTCAGCCCGAACCAGACCCGCTCGTGCAGCCCGACGAGGTCACGGAGTGGTCCGATCTGCGGGATGGCAGCGGCTCGCGCGAGGAGCTCGCGGTCGGTGAGCGCAGGGTCGTAGCGGATCGTCTCGTGCGCGGCGAGCGTGGCGAGCGCGAAGAGATA
>JANXXG010000066.1 GCA_025350745.1 Chloroflexota bacterium
CGATGGAGGAGCTGCGCGAGGGCATCTACCTTCGGGGCTACGGCCAGCAGGATCCTCTCATCGCCTACAAGAACGAGGCCCGCACGTTCTTCGACGAGATGACCGACAAGATCGCGTTCGACGTCGCCCAGATGGTCCTGCGTGTCTCGGTGAAGACCGCCGAGCAGGCCGAAGCCGAGGAGAAGGCACCACCTCCACCTCCGACCGTTCAAGGGAGAAATCAGACGACGGGCACGAGCTGGAACGCCGGGAACGGCGCAGCAGCGCCGACGACCTCGAGCCGTCCGGGCCGGAATGATCCCTGCTCCTGCGGGTCCGGGAAGAAGTACAAGAAGTGTCATGGGCGCTAGCTAGCTGAACCTCCCATTCGACCCGAACGTCCACTTCGGCCCGCTCCAGCTCGCCTGGCACGGCATCTTCACCGCACTCGGGATCTTCTTCGGCGTGGCCCTGCCGGTGCGGCTGCTGCGCGGCCGCGTGTCAGAGGAGGCGCTGTACGCGGTGGCGACGCCCGCGGTCATTGGCGGCATCATCGGCGCGCGCCTCTTCCACGTCGTCGACTGCTGGACGCTCTGCGGCTACGACACGAACCCGCTCCTCATTCCGCAGATCTGGGCCGGCGGCATCGCGATCATGGGCGCGGTCGTGGTCGGCGCACTCACCGGCTACATCGTCGCGGTCCGCCGCGGTGACATCGCGATCGGCGCTGCGGCGGATGGCGCGGCCGCCGGGATCGGGATCGGCATGGCCATCGGCCGGATCGGCGACATCATCAATGGCGAGCACCACGCGGTCCCCTGCGCGCCGCCGGGTGTCTGCGTGACCTACGACCACCCTGATTCCCTGGGCCAGGGCCCGGCCTTTGGCCCCGGTGACCCCCGGTACTCCGCAGATCCCGTCCACCTTGCCGTCGGCTACGAGATGCTCTGGGATCTTGCCGGCGTCGCGCTCGCGATCGTGCTGGCGCGACGGTTCGGTGGTCGGAAGCCGGAGGGTCGGGTGTTCTGGATCTGGCTCGCGTTCCAGTCATTCGGCCGTCTGGTCATCTCGTTCCTGCGCGTGGACAAGGTCGGAGCGTTCGGTCTCTACCAGGCGCAGATCGTCGCGATCCTGCTCATCGCGCTCTCGCTCCCGATCATCGTGACGCTCTTCCGCATGGCCAGGCGCGCACCGGCTGCCGCGTAGCGGTGGACCTCCCGTTCGACCCGACGTTCGCGCTCGGGCCGTTCCGGATCGCGTGGCATTCGTTCTGGGCGCTCGTCGGGATGGGCCTCGGGAGCTGGCTCTCCTTCCGCCTGGCCCGTCCGCTCGTGCGTGATGAGCGCATCTACCCGTACGCGATCGCGGTGATCATCGGTGGGCTCGTCGCGGCCCGTGCCGGCCACATCGCCGACAACTGGGCGTACTACAGCGGGCGTCCGGACCAGCTCATCGCCTTCTGGAACGGCGGTGTCGCGGTGGCCGCGGCGCCGATCGGCTCAGCGATCGCGGGCGGGATCGCGGCTCGCCGTCTCCGCCTTCCCCTCGGTTTCCTGTTCGATGTCACGGCGATCGGGATCGTTCTCGGCGAGGCCATCGGACGGATCGGCGACATCATCAACGGCGAGCACCACGCGATCGCCTGCGCCGGTCTCCCGTGGTGCGTCCGTTACACCGGCCCGGCGACCCTCGGACAGCGTGACTTCACGCATCCGGTCGTCGCCTACGACCTGCTCGTGGACCTCCTCATCTTCGTCGTGATGCTGCGCTACTTCCGCCACACGTCGGGGCACGCCCCGGAGAGCCGCACCTTCTGGCTGTACCTCGTCCTCTACGGCGGGTTCCGCTTCGCGACGTCGTTCCTCCGGCTCGATCCGGTCGTGCTCGCCGGGCTGCAGGAGGCCCAGCTCCTTGGGCTGCTCTACGTCCTCGCCGGGGTCCCGGTGCTCGTCTGGCTGCACCGCCGCGCCTTTCGGATCGCCGACATCCGGGAACCGCCGTCTCCATAGACCAGGTGTTCGGAGTTCGTCCAGCTGGTCTTTGCCGCGCAAGGGCTTTCGTATCTCAAATGACCCTTTCCGACCGCAGAGGGGTCTTCCCGAATCGGCCTTCCGCGGGTAACATTTCGTACGAAAACCGGCACAGATCAGGCGTGGGGAGCGTATCCAACTGGTGTCCGAGTCTTGTTCAGCGGCTCTCACGCGTCCGACTGCGTCTAGAGAGGACAGTCCCGCATGAAGGAATGGATCGTCTGCGAGGACAACTGCCTGAAGTGCAGCTACGGCGCGACCCTCGATTGCGACGGGGATTGCCCGCGCTGCCCGCGGAACACCTACTGCCCGTGCGTCACTTTCGTGAGCTTCGCCGCCGGGAAGCTCGCACCCGTGGCCCAGCCCGTCACGACCACGTTCGAACGCCCTCGTAAGCGCTAGCGGCCTGCACATGGCGATAGACCAGGGTGGGCTCGCGGCCCTGCGCGACCGCATCGACCGGATGGCGGTGTTCCTTTGACCTCGAGGGAACGCGTCTTGAGGTCGGTCGTCTAGAGGCCGAGGCTTCCGCACCGGACCTTTGGTCCGATCGGCAACACGCCCAAGTGACCCTACGAAAACTGGATGCCGCGCGACGCCGTGTCGAACGCTGGGATGGCTTTCGCGCCCGCGCTGCGGATATCACGGAGATGCTCCCGCTCGCCGACGAGGATGCCGGCATCGCGCAGGACCTCGCCGCCGATCTGGGCACGCTGCTCGTCGCGGTCGCCAAGGCAAGCCTCGAGGCGCAGCTCTCCGGACCGTATGACGAGCGGCCGGCGTTCCTGGCCATCAGCGCCGGCGTCGGTGGGACCGACGCCGCCGATTGGGCCGAGATGCTCGTGCGCCTCTACCTGCGCTGGGCGGAGCGGCGGGGCTTCCGCGCGGAGATCCTCGAGAGCACGCCCGGTGAAGAGGCCGGTCTCAAGAGCGCGACGCTGTCCATCGATGGCGACTACGCCTACGGCTACCTGAAGCACGAGCGCGGCACCCATCGCCTCGTGCGGATCTCGCCCTTCGATTTCCAGAAGCGCCGCCAGACCTCATTCGCCCTCGTCGATCCGACGCCCCAGGTGGAGGCGGAGACCGAGGTCGAGATCCGGTCCGACGAGCTGCGGATCGATACGTACCGCAGCACCGGCGCCGGCGGCCAGAACGTCAACAAGACCGAGACCGCCGTGCGGATCACCCACCTTCCGACCGGTCTCGTCGCCGCATCGCAGAACGAGCGGTCGCAGTTACAGAACCGTGACATCGCGATGCGGGTGCTGCGGGCGCGGCTGCTCGAGCGGCGCGTGCTCGAGCAGGAGGCCGAGCAGGCGAAAGAGCGTGGCGAGATGCGCGCCGCCGACTGGGGAAGTCAGATCCGCAGCTACGTTCTCCACCCGTACACCCTGGTGAAGGACCACCGCACCGGCGTGGAGTCCGGCGACGTCCAACGGGTGCTGGACGGCGATATCGAACAATTCATCGAGGCCTCACTCACCGGCCAGACCTCGTCCAAAGGCGCTGGGGCGACTGGCACCGGTCCTGCGGACTAGGCAGGTGGGCGACGCTCGCCCAAGGGAGATGCACATGAACGCGCTCAAAGATCTCAACCTCGAGGACATGCTGGGTGACCTGCGCTCGCAGGCAAGCAAGCGGATCGACGACATGCGGTCCGAAGGCCGGAAGCAGGCCCGGAACGCGGGCGGCGGTCATGACGACACCGCGCTCTTCTCGGCCTTCACGGTCGGCATTCTTGCCGGTGCCCTGGCCGGGGCAGCGATCGCGCTCTTGATGACCCCGTTCGATGGTCGGCAGGCGCGCGCGAAGCTGAGCGAGCGGGTCGACAAGCTGCGCTCTGATGCACCCACGAGCTGGGGCGGCGAGGCCAACGGGAACGGGAAGCCGACCGGCTCCTACGAGCCGAGCTACAACGCGCCCAAGCCTGTCTAGCGCGTCGCCCTAATCATCCGGCGCCCCACGGCCTTCGCGGACGAGCCGTGGGATGCCGGCCGTCGAGATATCGACCGTCCCCGGCCGGGTGTACCCGGCGGCGCGCGCGCCGATATCCAGGTGGACGGTGGCGGCGTCCTCGGCCGCGAGCCGGACCGCGGGGACCGAGGTGAACGTCGCGATCGCTTTCACGTAGCCGTGACAGCGCTCGCAGACGTCAACGCGGTCCTTTGACGGAGGCTCCGCCCGGGCCGGCGACGCCGGGCCCGGGCGCTCTTCGGTAGAGACCAGCGTTCCCAGCGTGCGGTGGTCGTCATTCCCGCAGTAGGGGCAGAGCAGCACGAGCCATGACCACGAGACGCCGCACCGGCCGCACCGGAGGACCCGGCGCTTCTCCGCGCCCACCAGCTCGGCGAGCGCGGGCCAGGCGCCGCAGATGGGGCAGTAGCCGCGGTCCCACTTGTCGACGTCCGTCAGCGCGGCGCACTGTTTGGCCGCTTCCCAGAGGATCGGCTGCAGCGCGAGCTCAAGGAGCCGGGCGAAGGCGTCCGGATCGAGGTCCCGCTCCTTCGCGGCGCGCGCGATCGCCTCGGTGTCCCCGTCGAGCGCGCTCTGGAGGATCGGCGCGACGTCGATCCGCTCCCCTCGTTCGGCGGTCAACCGTTCACCGGTGCGTTGCGCCGGCGATCCTTCGACGCTCGTGTCCGCGAGGTTGCGGGCAAGGCGTTGCAGGTCTTCGCTGATGTCGTCGGTCTCGCAGGAGAGGGCGCCCGCACCGAGGAGGGGCCGGCCGTCCGCGATCGCCTGGGCCGCTGCCTGGATCGACAGGTCGATCTCGATGTCCGGTACGGGCGCCGTCGCGAACGTTGCGAGTCGCTCGTCGTTGAAGGCCGCGATCGGCCCGAGGCCCGCGTCCTCCGTGGCGAGCTCTCGCCAGCGGGCGCGGGCCTCGTCGATCTCGAGCGGGTTCGGGACCGTCTAGCTCTGGACGAAGGAGATCGCGGAGAAGAACATCGCGTACCGGAACGCGAGCACTCCGACGAGCACGAGCACGCCGATGAGCGCCAGCGAGCCGTTGGGGACGCGGACGATGGGACGTGGTGCGAGCATCACGAGGGGGACGAGCAGCGCGAGGCCGACAGCACCGACCCAGAAGGCGACACCGACGAGCTCGTGAAGGCTCGCGATGAGCGCGGCCAGCGACCCGTCCTGTTGGGTCGCGAGACCGCCGAGGAAGAGCACGAGGAAGACGGCACTGATGGCCGCGAACGTGAAGAGCGCTCGACGGACCGCGGCAGCGGTGTGGACCGCACCCATCCGATCGCAGACGATCGCGGCGACGGCCATGCCCGACAGCTCGCTGAAGCAGATGAACAGCCCGCCCATCAGCCAGGTGTCCGACCAGACCCCCTGGTTCGTCACCGCGATGAGCACGCCGCTGTAGCCCGAGACCACCATCGCGAAGAACTCGCCGATGGCCAGGAGGATCTTGCTGTGCGCGATCGGCACGAGCCAGCCCAAGCGGATGCGGCCGCTCTGGTGGAGCGAGTCCGCGAAGGCGAGTGCGGCGAAGCCTGCGAAGATGACCATTGCCCACGAGCCCCAGTTCATCGGGGAGTTGGCGTTGAACATCAATGGGCCGCCGCGCTCCGGCGCCCCTGGGCTCTTGATGAGCAGGTTGAGGAATCGGCCTTGCTGCCCAAGGTCATAGATGAGCAGCAGCGGGACCACGATCATGATCGGCATCGGGATGAAGCCGAGCCGATACAACACCGGCTCATCGCGCTTGTCGCCCGCGAAGTGGATCAGGCCCATGACCGAGTAGGTGCCGGCGGCGAGGCCGGCGAGGAACAGGGCGATCGTGATCGGCCACTCCCATTCGGGCGGGAGGACGTACTTAATTGGCATTGGTGGCCTCCGTTCCGGCCGTCGCGTTCTCGTCCATGCGACGGCGCCGGAATGCGGCGAGCCCGGTGACGCCGAGCACCGCCGCCGAGATGAGCGCGACGCCGGCCGATGGCACGAAGTTGCGCTGCGGCAGGCTCGCGTGGGCCGGCAGCCCGTAGACCTCCGGCTTGTCCAGCAGGAGGTAGAACACGTTCAGGCCGCCGACGACCTCGACGTCCTTGACCGCCGTGCCCTTGTTCGGTCCCGCGGTGATCTTCCCGCTGTTCCCGAGATCCCAGCCGTAGATGTACGCGTCGGTCTGCCCCCGGGAGTGCAGCAGCTTCACGCGGTCGCTCGCCATCGACTGGAGCTCGCTCACGGTCCCGAACACGAGCGATGAGGTGGGGCAGGCTTTCGCACACGCCGTGCCCATGCCGATCTCGAGCCGGTCCTGGCAAAGGATGCATTTGTTCACGCGACCGGTCCGCTTGTTGAACGCGATCACCCCGAACGGGCAGGCGCCGACGCAGTAGCGACAGCCGATGCACACGTCTTGGTGGATGTCGACGGAGCCGAATTCGGTCCGGTACAGCGCCCCGGTCGGGCAGACCTCGAGGCACCCGGCCTGCACGCAGTGCTTGCACGAGTCGCTCATCATCAGCCACCGCGGGTCGGACCGGTCACTCGAGCTCGGGTCGGGTCCGATCTGTTCGATGAACTTCACGTGCCGCCAGTTCGTCGCGGACAGATGGCTCGTGTTGTCGTAGCTGTTGCCGGTGAACGCGCGGTGTTCGCGGACGGCGGCCTCATCCTCCATCGGAAGCGGCACGCCGGGCGCCATTTCGTTCCACTCCTTGCACGCGACCTGGCAGGCTTTGCAGCCCGTGCAGATCGAGGTGTCGACGAACATCCCACGCAGATCGCTCATGCCTGGGCCCGTCCTTTCTCGATCCGGCAGGTGAAGGCTTTGCCTTCATGGATCGATACGTTCGGATCGGCCACGAACGACGTGAGGTTGTTCACGATGTCCCCGGTGGCGATCCCCTGATAGCCCCAGTGCCAGGGCATGCCGACCTGATGCAGGGTCTGTCCGTTCACGATCAAGGGGCGGAGCCGCTTGGTGACGAGCGCCCGGGCCTCGGTCACGCCACGCTCGCTGATCACGCGAACGTAGTCGCCGTTCGCGATCGTCTTCTCCTTCGCGAACTCGGGTGAGATCTCGATGAACAGCTCGGGCATGAGCTCCGCGAGCCACGGCAGCCAGCGGGTCATGACGCCCGAGAGGTGATGCTCGGTGAGCCGGTAGGTCGTGATCACCGTCGGGAACTGCGAGCCGGCGTATTCGTTGTACTTGTTGCCGGGCACGTCGTAGAACTTCGCGATCGGGTTCCGGTCCTGCTTGTAGAGCAGGTTCTTCACCGGTGACTCCCACGGCTCGTAGTGCGTGGGCAAGGGCCCGTCGGACAGTCCCTCATAGGCGAACAGCCAGCCCTTGCCGTCCTTCTTGAGGAGGAATGGCGACGCGCCGTCATGGAACGCCACACCGATCCCGTTGGGGTTGGCCGGCGTGGACGGGTCCTTGGTCGCGGTGAAGTCGATGCCATCTCCGGGATCGTTCTTCCAGGACTTGGCGGCCGCGTCCCAGTACGTGTATTTCTTCTTGTCCGACCATGGGGCACCCTTCGGGTCGGCCGAGGCACGGTTGTACAGCTGGTGCCGGTTCGCGGGCCAGGCCCAGCCCCAGTTCGGGCTCACCCAGCCGTCGTTCTTGCCCGGCAGCATCTCGCCCCGGTTCACGATCTGGCCGTTCACGTTCTGCAGCATGCCGGTGTAGATCCAGGCCCCGCATGCGGTGGAGCCGTCCGCGAGGAGATTGGCGAAGCTGTTCAGTGGCACCTTGGACTTGTAGTCGTAGCCGTTGATCTCCTTGAAGATCTTGAACGCCGACGGCTCATCCTTGTGCACCCACTCGGCGACTTCCCCTGCGTCGGGCGCGTAGTCCAAGGTCATGTTCTTGATGCCGTCGAGGTTCTTCGCGCCCGGGCGGCCCGCCGCGTAGAGCTTCTTCAGCCGGAGGCCGAGGTCGTACCAGAAGAACAGGTCGCTGCGCGCGTCGCCCGGCGGATCGGACGCCTTCTTGTGGTACTGGATCGTCCGTTGGGTCTGGGTCATCGACCCGTCCTTCTCGGCGATGTGCGCCGCGGGGAGGAAGAAGATCTCCGTCTGGACGTCGACTGCGGCGATGTCCGGGGTGTTCTTCCAGAACACCGCCGACTCGGTCTCGTAGAAGTCGAGCACGACGAGCCACTTCAGCTTCGTCATCGCGGTCCGCTGGAACTTCGAGTTCAGGCTCGTCGCCGGGTTCTGTCCGGTGAGGATCATGCCCTCGATCTTGCCCTGGCTCATCTCGACCATCACCGGCAGATGGCTGTGGTCGGCCGTGATCTTCGGCAGCGTGTCGTAGAAGTAGTCGTTGTCCGTTGTGGCGTTGTCGCCGAACCAGGCCTTCAGCTGACTGATCACGTAGGCCGGGGTGTTCGACCAGAACGAGGTGGGCTGCGTTTCGGTGAGGATGTAATTGAGGAGCGTGTCGTGCGTCTTCGCCGCATCGGGCACGTTCAGGTAACCCGGGTAGATGTTGTACAGACTGGCGATGTCCGTCGAACCCTGGATGGAGGCGTGGCCACGGAGGGCCATGATGCCGCCGCCGGGTCTGCCGATATTGCCAAGGAGGAGCTGCACGAGGCCGGCGGTGCGGATGAGCTGCACGCCGGTGGTGTGCTGGGTCCAGCCGACCGCGTAGACGAACGCG
>JANXXG010000108.1 GCA_025350745.1 Chloroflexota bacterium
GCCGCGGCCGCGCTGGCGCTCGCCCTGTGCGCCGGGGCCATCGCGAGCGCGTTCGGCGTGCCTCCCGGCCCGGACGAGCGCGTGTATCCGGTCGGCGCGGTGGAAGCGCTGCGGAGCGGCGCCGGCGTCCTCTTGAACGAGTACTCCTGGGGCGGCTACCTCATCGAGCGGGTCCCAGAGCGCAAGGTGTTCATCGACGGCCGGCTGTTCCCGTTCTACCCCGGCATCCTTCGCGACTATCTGGACGCGGTCGATCTGCATCCCGCGTGGAAGGACGTCCTTGCGAAGTACGACGTCAACGAGGTGCTCCTGCCACCAACGAAGGCCCTGGCCGTGGCGCTCCGCGAGGACGGCTGGCGCGTCCGGGCCTCTGGCCCGACGTTCGTGCTCTTGGCGAGGCCATGAGGACGTCGATCGCCGTTCCGGTCCTCATCGGTGCGCTCTTCGGCGCGGTCTCGACGCGCTTGCCCGTTGGGGACAGCGACGTGTTCTGGCAGCTTGCCCTCGGTCGCGACACGCTCGCGAGCGGCATCCAGCGAGTGGATGCGTACTCGTGGACCGTCGCCGGGCGTTCGGTCTCCATCGATCAGTGGCTCGGGCAGGTCGCTCTCGCCGAGTCCTGGCAGCTCGGCGCGTGGCAGGGTCTCGTGGCCCTGCGCGCGGTCGCGATCGCGCTGCTCGTCGGCCTGGTCGTCTACGCGGCCCTCCGTGAAGCTCCGGCGCGGCCGCTGGCCGCGGTCCTCGCCGCGTTACCCGCGGTGGTCCTCTCGCGCTTCGTGTGGACCGAACGGCCCGAGCTCCTCGGCTTCGTCTGCTTCGCGGCGCTCGTCGTGCTCCTGCGCGCGTCGCATGAGAGTGACCGGCCGCTTTATCTCATCCCACCGCTCATGATCCTCTGGGCGAACGTCCACGGTTCGTTCGCCCTCGGCGCCGGACTCGTCGGCCTGGTGGCTGTTTCCGGCTTCGTCATCGAGCCGATGCGGCGCCGGCAATATGGGCTGGTCGCCGCGGCGACGCTGCTTGCCACGCTCGCCACGCCCGGCGGGGTCGGGGCGTGGACCGCGCCGGGCTTCCATCTGCTGCATCCACCCCGCGAGATCCAGGAATGGAGCGTGCCCGATGTCACGACGCTGCCGGGCGCGCTGTTCGCGGTCGCGCTGTTCGCGACGCTCGCCACGGCGCTGCTCGCCCGTTCGCGCGCGCCGCGCGAGGCGATCGTCCTCGTGCCGGTGCTGTTCGTCTCGCTCATCGCGACCCGGCAGCTGCCGTTCTTCGCGATCGCCGCCGCTCCATACCTCGCGCGCTATGGCGGCGAGGCCATCGCGGAGCTCGCCGTTGCGATCCCCGCCGTGATCCGGGGCCGTCTGCCACGGCTGTCCACCGCGGGACGCCCGCCGGGCCGCATGGCCGACGGCGTCGCGCTTGGCGCCGGAGCTGCCATCCTCGCGATCGCCATGGCGACCGGGATCGGGGTACCGGACGTGAGCGGTCAGCCGGTCGCCGCGCTGGCGTCCCTGCGTGAGGGACCGGGGATGTTCAACCACTACGACTGGGGTGGCTACCTCATCGCGAGCGCGCCGCGGACCCCGGTATTCATCGATGGCCGGCTCACTCCGTATCTGGACAGCGTGCTCCGGGAGTACACGACCGTCATCGGCGTGCACCCCGGCTGGCGCGAGATCATCGCGCAGCGGGGCATCCGGCAGCTGCTCGTCCGACCGACCGATCCGGTCGCGGTGCGGGCGCGGGATCTGGGATGGCCCATCCGCGCCTCGTCCGACACCTTTGTCCTCATCGACGTGCCTTAGGGCCCCTCCGGGGCCTTCCGGCCTCACTCGTCCTCACCGACACGGTTTTGCCGTGTCGCCTCGTCCTCGCTAGCCGGTAAAGTCGCCTGTATCAACGAGCGCACGCCCGCGAAGCTGCCGCGTGACGACGACCTCGACGGGCTGTTCGATCTCATCGTCGACGGATTTCGTCGCGACGTGCGCCGGCTCCGGCAGCAGGTCGAGCGATTCGGAAAGTCGTACCAGAAGCGCGCGGAGAGCCAATCAAAGACGACCGGCTCACCGGACGAGACGAGCCAGCGCGCGTTCCGGCGGTTGAAGCAGCTGCAGCTCGCGATCGGTCACGTCGAGTCGAGCGCCGCGTATCTCGGCGGCACCGGCGCCGAGCCCCAGCGTGGCGAACCCGAGGACCAGATCGTCACGGTCGCGCAGCGCGTCCTCGAGAGCCTTGAGGCCGAGCGCGAGCGGCTCTACCGCGACGTGCATGACGGTCCGGCGCAGGTCCTCGCGAACGCGGTGTTCGAGGTCGAGTACCTGGAGCGGATCGCCGACCGCACGGCGGGCGAGGCGAAGACCGCCCTCAAGGCCGAGCTCGCGAACCTGAAGAGCCAGTTCCGAAGCTCGCTCGATTCGGTGCGCGGCATGATCTACGACCTCCGGCCGCCGATCCTCTCGGAGCTCGGCCTGGCCGGCGCGATCCGCGATTACGCGAGCGAGTACCAGTCGCGCTACGGGCTACGCGTCGACTGCCACCTTGACGCGGAGGAGACCGGCCTCGTGCCGGCCCAGGAGCTCGCGATCTACCGCGTCATGCAGGAGGCCCTCCAGAATGTGCACAAGCACGGGCAGGCCTCGACGGTGGGCATCGTGTGGCAACGGTCGCGCGGCGAGAAGGATCAGTGGGTGATGCACTGCACCGATGACGGCGTCGGTTTCGATCTCGTGAAGGTCGCGAGCCGCCAGCGATCCGTCGGCCTGCAGGCGATGCGCGAACGTGCCGAGCTCATCGGCGCCACACTGCAGGTACAGTCGACTCCGGGGCAGGGGACCGCTATTACACTTCTGCTTCCGATGAGCACACAGGAAGGGGCCGTCCTTGGCCGATAAGCCCGAGAAGGCGATCCGCATCGTGCTCGCCGACGCCAGCCGGCTCACCACCCTCGGCATCACGCAGGTGCTCGAGAAGGAAGCCGACATGGAGATCCTCGCTGTCGTGACCGACGGTGAGGAGGCGGTCACGAAGACGATCGAGCTCGAGCCCGACGTGCTGATCATCGAGGTCGATCTGCCCCGGCTCACGGGGATCAAG
>JANXXG010000113.1 GCA_025350745.1 Chloroflexota bacterium
CCGAAGACCGATCTGCAGGAGTGGGCGCAGGGCCACGGTCTTCCGCTCCCCGCGTACGACACCGCCGAGGTGAACGGGCCGGAGCACGCGCGGGAATTCGTCGTCGATGTCGCCGTCGGTGAGCTCCGCGCGCGCGGCACCGGCCGCTCGAAGCGCGAGGCGCAGGAGAGCGCCGCGAGCGCGCTCCTCGAGGTCGCCCGATGACCGACGAGCTGAAGGTGATCGAAGGCGGCAATCCGACCGGTGCGCACGCGGTCCTCAAGACGCTCACCATGACCGGCTTCAAGAGCTTCGTGCATCCAACGACGCTCGAGTTCTCGCCGGGCATCACCGCGATCATCGGTCCAAATGGCAGCGGGAAGTGCCTAAAGTTTTGGGCGCAGGTAACGCTGGCCGATGGGTCGCGCCGCCCCATCGGGCACATCGTCGAGGACGCGCTCGCGCAGGGCGTTGTCGAAGTCATCGATGACGGATTCATCGCCCGACGTATCTCGGGGCCGGTCCGTGTCGTCTCACTTGATCCGTTGGGTCTTCGACTCGAGGAGCGTGAGGTCACCTCGTTCGTGAAGCGGACATCACCCAAGCGAATGCTCCGGATCACGACGCGATCCGGCCGCACGATCGAAGCGACGGAATACCACCCGCTGTTCACGGTCGAGCGCGGGTGCCTCCGTTCCCTTCGTGCCGACGAGCTGAGGACAGGGTCTTTCGTCGCGTTACCACGGCACCTTCCGTTGAGTGCTGATCGTGCCGCGCTTCCCTTCTGGAAGACGCTCGAAGGGTTCGTGGACGACGACCGCATGACCGTCCCTGCGTCCCCTGGCCTGGCGGAGTGGGGCTCCAATGTGAGCGCGGAGTTCGGCGGGTATGCGGCATGGCGGTCCACAGCGGGTCTGCCTCGGGAACGGCTGGACGACCCGAGGAGCGACGTTGGTCTGCGCGTGTCGTCGTACCTGGCGCTCGCCGATGCCGCGGGCGGCGGCGCCGATATCTCGCCAGACCTTCGGTCCCGCAGCTCGCTACCGATCCGAGTGCCAGAAGCCCTCACTGCCGATCTCGCCCGTTTTCTCGGCCTTGGCATCGCGGAGGCGGAGAACATCGCCGGCGGCCAGGTCCGGTTCGTGAACAACGAGCGGGTCGTGACTGACGAATTCATCCGTACGTCGGAGGCGTTGTTCGGGCTACGTGCGTCGAGGTTCATGCACTCGAACGGGCGAGCGGAAACGACCCTGCTGTCCTCCGTGACTCTGGTCAAGCTTCTCGAGCGCTATGGCATCGTCCGCGGCTCGCGCTCCGCGGACAAGCGCGTTCCCGACCAGATGTTCAGCGCGCCCGAGCAGGTGCAGTGGGCATTCCTGTCCGGACTGTTCGAAGGCGACGCGCACGTGTGCCACAAGACCTACCGGGGTCATGTACAGGCATACGTCGAGTACGCGAGCGCCAGCGAGGAACTTGCGCGGGGTGTCTCATCGTTGCTACTCCGCCTCGGCGTGTTCGGTGCCATCCGATCGAAGATGAAGCGAGCAACGAACACAAAGAACAGGACTCTACGGCGCTATTGGAGCGTGTACGTCTACGGAAACGAACAATTGAAGGTGCTTGCCGAGAATCTCAGTTTTGTGGGCGAGAAGCAGGCGGCCCTAGATCGACTCGTGACTCTTGCGGGCGCGAGCAACCCGAACTTCGACGTTGTCCCGACCGCGACCGACCTGATCTCCGAGGCGATCAAGCTCGCCGGCGTTAGCGTCAAGCGGAATCGCAAGGGCCGCGCGAAGCTGGCTGCGTACTCCGAACGGCGCTGCCACGCCAGCCGCCAAGGGATCCGCGAGGTCTCGGCGCAGATCGAGCAGCTCGGGGCAACTCCGGAGGCTGCCCGGCCGATCCTGGACCAGCTCGAGGTGCTGGCAACGTCGGACGTGTACTGGGACGAGGTGATCTCGGTCGAGGAGTTCGATTCACCGGACGAATGGGTCTATGACCTGTGCGTCGAGGGCAACCACAACTTCGTCGCCGAGGACATGATCGTCCACAACTCGAACGTGGCGGACGCGATCCGCTGGGCGCTTGGTGAGAACAACGCGCGGATCCTGCGCGCGAAGAAGAATGAAGAGTTGATCTTCGCCGGCTCCGAGACGCGCCGCGGATTGGGTATGGCCGAGGCCATCCTGCAGCTCGACAACTCGTCGCGACGTCTGCCGATCGAGTTCAACGAGATCGAGGTCGGGCGGCGCCTCTACAAGAACGGCGAGGCCGAGTACCTGGTGAATCGCGCGCGCGTGCGGCTCCGCGATCTGCAGGACCTCCTCGCCGGGGCGAACCTCGCGGACAATCCGTTCGTCGTCATCGGGCAGGGCCTCATCGATCAGGTCCTCGCGTTGCGGCCCTCCGATCGGCGCATCGTCATCGAGGAGGCTGCCGGGACCCGGCGCCTGCACATGCGCCGCGAGGACGCCCTCCAGCGCCTGAAGCACGCCGACGTCGAGATGGTCCGGGTCATCGACATCCTCCGCGAGATCGGGCCGCGCGTCGCGATCCTCACGGAGCAGGCGGCCAAGTGGACGGAGTACGAGATCATCCGGAACGACCTGCGGCGTCGGGCCCTCCGGTGGTACCGCAGCTCGTTCGGTACGACCGCGGCGCAGCGGAACGAGCTTGTCGCCCGTCTGGTCGGCATCGATCGCGAGATCGAGCGTCTTGCGGACTACGTTGCCGAGACCGAAGGCGTCGCGACGGGGACCGACGAGCAGCTGCGTGCGGCCCGGGAGGATGAGGAGCGGCTTCGGCTGGCCGCGGCCGACCTTGTGAGCGCCGAGTCATCGCTCCGTGAGCGCGGGGCTGCGCTCGCGGCGAGCCTCGAGGCGATCGCGAGCGAACGGGATCGCAGCCGCACGACCCTCGCGTCACTGCCGGGCGAGCTCGCCTCCCTCCGTGAGCGACGCGGCACGATCGAGAACGAGAACGTGGAGGCCGCGCGCCGGGCGCGCGAGTCGGCGGACATCGCTCGAGCGGCCGAAGAGGAGATGTCGCGCACGCGGATCGCCCTCGCCGAGGCGCAGGCCGCCCGCGTCGAGACCGAACGGGCCCACGTCCTGCGCGAGGGCGACGAGGTCCGGCTGACCGACGAGGACCGCGCGCTCCTCGGACGCGATGACGACCTCGCGAAGCAGGCCACCGTCCTTGCCGCAGAGCGCGCCGAGCGCGAACGCGAGCGCGCGCGGATCGGCCGCGAGCTCGAGCGCGCCCGTGACGCCGTGGCGGAGGCCGGCCGCGGCACCGAGGGTGTGGCGGAACGCGCAGGCGCGGCGCGCAATGATCTCCAGCGCGTCGACGGGGACCTCGCGCTGGTGCGTGGCCAGGCGACCGCGCTTCGCGAGGCGGTCGAGCGCGCGGGCGAGGAGCTG
>JANXXG010000135.1 GCA_025350745.1 Chloroflexota bacterium
GCGGCCGACTACGCGACGCTGGTCGACAGCGCGGAGGTCGCGGCGCTCCCGGCGCTCGACACGCGCTACCTCAACGCGCTCGTCCTCTCGATGGGCTGCCACGCCGCGTACAACATCGTCGACGCCGACGCGATCCCGAACGCGACCCAGCCCGTCGGCTGGGTCGAGGCGTTCAACGGGCGCGGCGCGACCGTCGTGGGCAGCACCGGCTACGGCTATGCCGACACCGACTTCATTCAATACAGCGAGCTGGTCCTCTCGAAGACCGCGACAGCGCTCGGCATCGGTTCCGGACCTGTCGCGATCGGCGATGCCCTGAGGGACGCGAAGACCTCATACCTCTCGAGCCTGGCGGCACCCGAGGGCATCGATGCGAAGGCGGCCGCCGAGGCCACCGTTTACGGGCTGCCGATGATGCAGTTCGATGTGTTCCGCCCCCTATCGAGCGCCACGGGCCAGACGCCGCTCACATGGACGAATGGCACGGCGTCACAGCTGGAGTACGGCACACCGGTGCTTAGCTACGTGCTGAACGAGCACACGACAACGAGCGTGCCGGTCGCCGGGTCGACGAACCGGGTGAACCTGACCTACTGGGACGCGAACGGAGACATCCAGGTGTCCCCGCTCCAGCCGGTCCTGCCGCGCAATGTGACGCGGCTCGATCTTCCGACGAGCACGGTCCTGCGCGGTGGCGCTCTGTTGAGCGCGCGATACGCGGAGCGGTCGCCGATCCTCCCGCAGACCGACGCGGCCACCACCGAGACGCGCGGCCAGTTGCCGACCGCCTTCGCGAGCGTGTTCACGCCACTGCGCCTCTTCGCGCTGAACCAGGTCTCCGATCGCTCGCTCGTCGTGCTGCCGCTGCAGTACCTCACCGACGGCGTGACGGGCACCGCGCGCTTGTACGACGCGCAGAACCTGAAGCTGCGCCTGTACACCTCGACGCGGACCGACGCGTCGGCGCTTGCGGCCGCGCCCTCGATCTCGAACGTCGTGCTCACCCCGGTGACCGGCGGCGTGCATGTGGACGCGGTCATCGGCGGACTGACCGCCGCTGGCCTCGAGGACGTGTTGTTCACCTACACGAGCGGCCCAGTCGGCGGGGTCGGCACGTGGCAGTCGGTCTCGCTTCGCGACGGTGGGCTCAGCCCCGACCGCCGCGAGGAAAAGGGCGACGGCTTCTCCGAGCACGTGAGCGGTGACATCCTGACCAGCTCGCCGTTCGACCTGCGGCTCTTCGTGCAGGCCGTCAGCGGCAATGCGCAGGTCTCGGTCGCGTCGAACATCGGCGCGTACTTCCGGCTCGAGCCGCCGACCACCGCAACGCCGACCGCGCCGAAGCACGCGACCACGCTGACGTTCACGTCTGCCCCGGCTGCCAGCGTCACGTACGGTGGCTCGATCTCCACGACCGTGCGGCTCTCCGACGGCACGACCCCGCTCGATGGCCGGCCGGTGGCGTTCGAGTTCGGTGGCCATCGCGTACGGGTCATGACCGCCGGCGGCGGCCTCGCGACCGCGCACTTCGAGGCGAGCTTCGTCCCGTTGACGCGGCCGTACGTACTCACTGCCGCGTTCGCCGAGGACCAAGACCTCCTCGGGTCAGAGCTGACGGCTGATGTCGTCATCAACCGTGCCGCGTCAACGTTCTCGGCCGTGACGGTCTCCTACGCGGGGAGCGGCGCGACGCTTGGAGCGATCCTGAGCGCGAACGGCAGGCCGCTGCATGAAGAGCTCGTCATGATCACGATCCGGCGCGGGACGAAGATCGTCGCGACGCGGCCGGTCCTCACGGATGGCTCCGGCCGGGCGCAGACCGATGTGACGAGCCTTCCGAACGCGGGCGAGGGCCGGTATTCGGCGACCTTCGACTACGCGGGCAGCGCGTTCTACGTCCCGAGCCAGGCGAGCGCCAGCCCTGTGCCGTCCGTGAGCGGCGAGGGATCGCTCGGGACCGACAAGTCGAATTCATTCGAGCTCAACGTCCGCGTCAAATCTCAGGACACCGACGCCGAGAAGCGCGACGAGGACCAGCGCGGGCGCGACGATCAGAAGGGCAAGAAGGATGAGAAGCCGGCACGGCTCCTCTCCGGCAGCTTCACGTTCCATTCGAAGACCGCGCACCTCGAGTTCGAGAGCAACTCGTTGCAGTCGCTGAATGTCGCGGCTGGCCGTGCCGAGATCACCGGGACCGGAAAGATCGCGGACTCGTCGGCGACCTGGCAGTTCCGGCTCGTCGTGGTCGACGGGTCGCCGGACACTTTCGAGCTGTCCATCTGGAACAACGCCGGATCGCTCGCAACACCGTGGTTCCACATCGGGCCGAGCAC